>NZ_PDEQ01000009.1 GCF_002554795.1 Longibacter salinarum
TCCGGGTCTTACGCAGTGGAGGAAGCTGTTGGCAAATGGCTCGCTCGATGCTATCTTGAAGGCGTCGGCTGTTGCTCATCGGTCCACACGGAGAAGTGAGTGGGTGTCCACCCTCAACCTTCGTGTGCGTCGCCGGTGATGCAACAGCCGTTTTGTATCAAATCTGAAACTGTCCGGTAGCTAGCTCTGAACCCTGAACTCTGAACCCTGAACTCTGAACTGTGAACTACCTCGTAGAGGCGAGTTGACCGCTTGCGGCTTTATGCTTCGAGTCCTTGGCGTCGGCTGTTGGAAGCGCCGGCACCGCGATGGGGCGGGTGGCGCGGCTGCCGTAGCGAACGCGAATCGGTCGGGCGTCGGCACTGGAGACGATCTCGCTGTTGCCGAGATACTTCGCCGCAGGCACCGTAAGCATACGTCCCACCTCAATCTCGGCGGGGTGCACGTTATTGGCCTGCAGCAACGACGGCCGACTCACATGATACCGTTTCGCAATGTGCCCCGCGGTTTCTCCCGTCTGAACCGCATGTTTCAGGTGGGAGGTGCGCTCTGCTTCCGAGAGAGCATCGAAGTTGCTCTTGAACGTCGGATAGCTCCCGTAGGGCAATCGAATGTAGTACGGCTCGTCTGAAGGCGGAACGCGGTCGGCCCGGAGCTCCGGGTTCAGGGCGCGAACGGTCTGCACATCGGCCTCCGCGAGCTGGGCAACCTGCTCAAGCTCCATCGTCGCATCCACCGGCACGTGGTCGAAGGCATAGCGAGGCCCCGGCGTAACACGCTTCAGGTCAAAGGCAGCCGGATTGGAGATGATGATCGATGTCGCGATGAAGAGCGGGACGTAATTCCGCGTCTCCTCCGGCAGGTCATCGTAAATGTCCCAGTACGTCGGTTCACGATGCATTCGGCGGCGCGCTTTCGCCAGCTCGCGCTTCACCCGGGCTGGACTCACGTTGTAGCCGGCAAGCGCCAGATGCCAGTCACCTCCAAACATGTCATGCAGATCTCGGAGGTGTCGAGCAGCAGCGCGCGTTGCCTTTTCCGGATCGCGACGTTCGTCGACCCACGGATCGATCGTGAGACCGTAACGCCGGCCCGTTTCCGCAACGAACTGCCAGAGTCCACCGGCGCTCGCATGACTATGCGCGTACGGGTTCAGACCACTCTCGACCAGCGCGAGATATTTCAGTTCATCCGGGACATTCTCCTCCGCAAAGATGTGTTCGATCATCGGAAAGTACGTCTCCGCCCGGCGAAGCCACGGATACAGATGCAAATTCCGATTCTTCAACAGGAAGGCCATTGCCTCCCTCACCCGTGGGTTCACGGTCATCGGAACGTCGGTATCCATCTCGCGAAGGTCCGACGGGAGGGCATTCTCCAGACGCGGGTCGTCGGACTGGTTGACTGCCGTAAAAACACCTTTGCGCAGGTCGTAAATGCTTCCGCGCGGCAGATCGAGCGTATCAGGGACACCGTACACCTCCCGATATTCTGACGTAATGGCCTGGAAGACGCTCTGGAACCGGGGCTGATGAGCGAGACCGGGACGGCGGATCAATGTGGCCAGGTCACGAATGGCCGTATCCAGCACCCGACGGCTTTTCACTGTGTCGCCACGAGCCTGCATTGACATCAGTCGAGCCTGGTGGCGGTACAGGCGTTCGATATGACGAAATGCCTCCTGCTTGGAGACCGAATCGGTAGCGACCGGATGATTGGCATACACGACCCGATTGGTCTGTGCATCCATCCACGTCCACGCTGTGTCCGGGTTGACGTGCGACGGAGCCACGGCGGATTGATTGATCCACGCGGAGACAGCGAGGCTAAGAAGTGCAATTGAAAGCAGTAACGTTCGCTTTGTCATCCATTTCCCTCTCAGAGAAGAGGGTATTATGAACAGACCTGCGCGCTGCACCTTGACGGCAAAACGCGAGCCGAAGAAACGGCTTCGTTTCGGTCATCATCTGCTCTTCTCACCTGTGGATCTCTCCAACAACGGCGTGAGACGACGAGAGCGACGGTGTCATTTCCTTTTTTAAAGCCGCTGCATGTATCGGAGACGTCACACGTTTCCTTTTCCCCACTACACGCAGTGGTGGTAAAATGACCTATGTTTTTTCGAGATTGGAGTGCGCCAACCAGCCCGTCCCCCATCAGTTTCAAGATACAACCGGCGGTTTCGTCATCGTTAATCATACGACGACGGCCCTTTCCGTTACGAATGCTCCAAGTTAACGGCGCAAGAGAACGGCCCTCATTCTCTTCTTACCGATTGCACGTCGGTTTTTTCTACAGGCCGTTTGTGGGCTGACCGCCCAACCTTACAATTATTCCCCTGCGACACGGGATCTCGTGGATGCACTTGAACTTGCTCGGCCCTGAGGGGCGGTAGGAGGCTCGTCGCGCTCCCTTTTTGGGTCTTGCCGAGGAAATGAAACGTGGAAGCTGCTGCCTTCTCCCTCCACCGAGTCAACAACGATCCGACCGTTCATCACGTCCACGAGTTGTCCGGCAACGGCGAGGCCGATTCCGCTACCTTCATATGCCCGCGCCATCCCCCGCGACTGCTGTTCGAATCCGACGAACAGATTGGGCATGAACGCTGGATCGATGCCAATCCCTGTATCTCGAACGGTGATCCCCACCTCGGCGTCATCCCGCCAGAGCTCTACCCCGACGTTGCCCTCCTCCGTAAACTTGATTGCATTATCGACGAGGTGGTGGACAATTCGTTCGACAAAGTGAGGGTCGACGTACGCATACAACTTGTCATCCGGGATCGAAACGTTGAATCCGAGGGTCTTCTGCTCTGCGTTCGGCGACAGTTCGGTCACCACCGTGTTGACGGGTGTGCGCAAATCGACCCATTTTTGCACGGGACGGATCGTTCCCGATCGTAAACCCGCGAGGTCGAGCACCGCGTTCAGGGTATGGAGAAGTCGGTAGCCGTTCTTCTCGATTAGTTTCAGGTACATCGCGACCCCGTGCGGGACATCGTCCTGCAAGACCTGAGCAAAGCCGATTATGTTCGTGAGGGGCGTTCGCAATTCGTGCGAGGTGTTGGCCAGGAAGTACTCTTTCATCCGATTCAGTTCGCGCAACCGCTCGTTCGCCCTCGTCAGGCTCTGCGTGACTTGCTGCTCAGCCTGCAACTGAGCCTCCGTCTTGCTCGTCCGCTCCTCGGCTCGGCGTCGGCGTCGCACGGCCACCCGATATCGCCAGATTGACACAGCGAGTCCCGCGATGATCAGCAGATACGCCACGTAGGCTGCGGTCGTACGATACCACGGCGGCGCGACGATAAACTCCAGCCGAGAGGATGTACTCGTGACGCCGTCCACGGTGCGGGCCTGGATTTCAAACTGGTATACCCGTTCGCGAAGCCGGGGATAGCCGATCTCCGCGCGTCGGGACCAGTCGGACCATTCGGCGTTTCGCCCGATGAGTCGGGTGCGATAGAGCGGAGGCGACTCGGCATCAAAGTTAGGCGCAGCGAACTGGATGACGGGACTGTTCATGGAATGCGAAAGCGATAGAGGGGCACTCCGATCAGCACGACTGCCTCGTACGACGGTTTTCTCCGATCCGGCAACGACTCGACGAACCAACACGGGAGGCGCCTCATCAGAAGAGGCTGGATCCTGTGGGTCGTAAAAGAGCAGGTCATCTCCGCGGCCAATCCAGAGTCCCCCGGACGATGCCTCGCGGAGACGCACCGTTTCGTTTCCCGGAAAGCTTAGACCTGAAACCGGGGTCCATTCGAAAGCATCAAGCCGAATTGAGTCGCCCTCGGGTATAGTGCCGGCATACAACCGCTCTCCTGCGACGAGCCATGCTCTCTTTTGGTCAGAAACATACCGAAATGTCCGAACCGGTTTGCTGTCTCCTGGCACGAGCGAGTGCTCTTGCACGAACCTACCCGATTCCTCATTCCACCGATAAATCCCCGACCGGGACACCAGCAGTAAATTGTTTTCAACGACGGTGAACGCAAAGCCCTCGACCGCCGTCGTCGGATCCAGGGACATATGGCGGACCGCACTGATCTCAGGCCCTTCATCAATCCGAAATCGAAGAATCGTGCCTGGATCGACGGCCGCCCATATTTCTCCGTCATACTCCGCCAGGCTGTGAATCGAGGCGTCGGCGTTCTCTGCGTACGAAGTGGACCACGTCTGGCCCTTGTTTTCGGCAATAACCAATCCTCCTCGCATGGTCGCCAGGAGGAGCTGGTCCGGATGGCTTGAGGGTAAGAGCGCGGTCTGCATATTCCGTCGAAGAATGTCGATCTGCTCATCGTCGGAGCCGAGCATCCACGCCCGTGATAGATCGTCGACCAGGAGTCCCCATTTTGTCGTCGTCAGCCCGTTTACGACGGACGAACCGGCCACGCGCTCAAACGGAGTCGACTCGAGCGGGAGAGCGTTCTCGACTTGTTTTCGCATGCGAAACAGGCCCGATCCCGTACCCACGTACAGCTCGCCGCGATGGGATGCGATGGCCTCAATCTGACCGCGGAGCCCCGATCGTTCGCCATAATATTTGACGCGGGATAGCCCCCCGAGCCGCATCACTCCCTCGTTGTTGAAACCGATCCAGATTTCACCTTGCATCCCCGGATGAATCGCGTTCACCACGCCGTCAGGAAGCTCGTGCCCGGGCCGGAGGTGGTACACGATCGCCCCCTCCGAATCCATGATAATGACGCCGCGACCGAGGGTGGCGAGCGCGTAGAGGGGCTCTCCCCGCCCCATGCGGATGGTGGATCCGGCGTAGACACGCGTCGTGCGCAGGATCGAGTCGGCCTCGATCGATACAGGCTGTGCCCCGTCCTCACTGACCAGATATGCGCCCTGTGACCCCGTCACCGCCATCATCCCACCACTCGGATGAAGCGCAAGGAAATGGATGGACCGGTTTTGGAACGCATTCCCGCCAGAAACGGGGCGGAGGATACCACCAACAAGCTCAAGGAGCCCTCGATCGAAGTCACGAACGAAGAGCCTACCGTCTACCAGATGGGCCGTGTGAAAGGTGCCGTCGCTTCGCCAGACGTCCAGCGCGTCGCCATCCCATCGATAAATGGCCCGCTGCGTCTGAAAGTACGTGTACGTGTCAGTCGCGCCTGCAAACCACACGGTGCCGGTCCCATCCGAGTCAGGCGAACGATCGGATGCACGGAGATTCGGAAGTAGCGAGCGAAAGCGCAGGACGCCGCGATCATCCGGCTCCAGCACGCCGATGTCATCATTCGAGCCGACGTACATCCGGCCGTCGTGTCCCTGCGTCACCACCCTAGCAGTGCCGACGGCCGCTCCCTCCTCCGTTGAGTCGATCGGGATGGTCAACCAGTGCTCGCCGTCAAATGCCTGGACCCCGCGATGGCTCCCCGCGACGTACACCACCCGGCTGGAATCCTGCGCGATGTCCCACACCTGCCGCTCGGCGGGCGTATCGTCCGGATCGTAGTGGACGACCGGATGGGGAAGTCCCTGCGGAAAGACGCGTTCCGATGCCGACTGGCCGAATGCAGTGCCAAACCCCGTTGTGATGAGCATCACGAAGAGGATTCCCGCCAGTGCAAACCGATGTCCCCCGCCGGCGCTTCGCCCAAACACGACCGGAGCAGCACATACGGACATGTGCCCGCCCGACACGAAGGACGAATGGAAGGGAGTGTTGATAGAGCGAGGCACGGCGACCGAACAGGGGTAACACGAGGAAGAGGGCGTGTGCAATCGTTTTCAAATGACGCCGTCACGCACAGCGATGCAGCATCTCATCTTACGGCGTTTCACCTGAAGACAACCTGCACTACTTTGAATAAGATACTGAATGAAAATGTGTTTGTATAGCGAAGAGAGGATCGTTGCGGTTCCATCAAAAACTCGGATGGGCAGGCCCCGCTTCCGCAAGACCCGCCCATGATCCAGAGCCGAATGAAAATCTCCCTTCCGCTACACAACGGAAAAAGAATGTACGTTAAAGGGGAAGGTTGCCGTGCTTCTTGCGCGGGTTGTTGACGACCTTGTTCTCCAGCATGTCGAATCCGCGGATCAGGCGTTCGCGCGTTTCGCTCGGTTTGATGATGTCGTCGATGTATCCATGCTCGGCTGCAACGTACGGGTTTGCAAACTTCTCCCGATACTGCTCGATGAAGGCATCTTTTTTCGCCTGCGGGTCCTCAGCATTCGCGATTTCTCGCCGGTAGATAATCTCGACGGCCCCCTCCGGTCCCATCACGGCGATCTCGGCGGTCGGCCAAGCGAGGTTAATGTCTCCGCCGATATGCTTGGAGTTCATGACGTCGTAGGCGCCACCATATGCCTTTCGGGTAATGACGGTGATGCGCGGCACGGTCGCCTCGCAGAACGCATACAGGAGTTTCGCCCCGTGCTTGATGATGCCGTTCCACTCCTGATCCGTGCCCGGAAGGAATCCCGGGACGTCCTCGAACACGAGCAACGGAATGTTAAACGCGTCGCAGAATCGAACGAATCGTGCGCCCTTGATGGACGCATCGATGTCCAAGACGCCAGCGAGAACGGCCGGCTGATTGGCCACGATACCGATCGGACGTCCGCCGAGACGGGAGAAGCCGGTGATCAGGTTCTCACCGAAGTCAGGCATGATTTCGAAGAAGTCGGCGTCGTCGACGATGTGGCGAGCCACCTCGCGCATGTCGTACGGCTTGTTCGGCGACGCCGGGACCAGCGTATCGAGCGCGGATGCATCGAGCGAGTTGTTGGCCTGCTTGCGTGGCTGCTTCGGCGGATCCTCCTCGCAGTTGAGCGGCAGGTAGCCCATCAGCTTGCGGATCCGGAGCAGGCAATCGACGTCGTTGCTACACGTCACGTGCGATACGCCGCTCTTGCTCGCGTGCGTTCGGGCGCCGCCAAGTTCATCGCTGGTGACCTCCTCCTGGGTGACCGTTTTCACGACGTGCGGGCCGGTCACGAACATGTAGCTGGAGCCCTCCACCATGAAGGTGAAGTCCGTGATCGCGGGGCTGTATACCGCACCACCCGCGCACGGGCCCATGATGGCCGAAATCTGCGGGATGACCCCCGAGGCGTCAACATTCAGCTTGAAGATGTCGGCATAGCCGCCGAGCGACTTGACGCCTTCCTGGATGCGCGCACCGCCAGAGTCGTTGAGCCCGATTACAGGAGCGCCATTCTCCATGGCCGTTTCCATCAGCCGAACAATCTTGTCGGCGTGGGCGCGACCGAGCGAGCCCCCGAACACCGTGAAGTCCTGGCTGAAGACGTAAACGAGGCGCCCGTCGATGGTCCCGTGGCCTGTCACGACGCCATCGCCATACGGGCGGTTGTCCTCCAGTCCGTAGTCCGACTCCTGGTGCCGAACGAAGGTACCCATCTCGACGAACGAATCGTCGTCGAGCAGGATGTCGATGCGCTCACGGGCGGTCAGCTTGTCTTTATCGTGCTGACGCTGAATGCGCGCCTCGCCTCCGCCCAGCTTTGCTTCGTCCCGCCGCCGGTCAAGGTCATCGTGAAGTTCCTCATGCGTGGCATCAGGCGGAACGCCGTTCCCAGACGGGGCGGTATCGGACGGGCTATCGGTCGTCGTACGCGGCTCGGAATCGCTCATGGCAGGGTGTCTGGAGTGGAAATTCAAAACGGCGAGCCGCGGGCTGCTCTTCCACGGCCTACGCGGTCACAGAATCGGCGTCGTCTAGAGCATCGCAGGCTCCGCAGCGGATCGACCGTACCGACGACGATTCATAAACGGAAAGTAGGTTTCAGCGCCAACGGCGTCAATGAAGAAGGAGTGAGGGGATGCGTCGATCATTTCAGAAATCGCAGCCCCGACGCCGGACACCGCTCACGTACGGCAGCAGAAGCTGGTGAAAAGGCATCTTCTATCCGCGCCGGAAGCGCGCCTCGACGGCGTTGGTGAAATGTACGGCAGCGTCGCTATAGATATTGATTTTATGCGCGCGGAAGACATCACGGGCAATGATCTGCGACGCCTCGTTCCAGGATTCTGCGTGCTGCAAACGCAGCAAAACCTGCTCGTAGTCGTCGAGGTCACCGTTAAATAGCTGCCGGACGAAGACGCCACGCTGGGGCGGGTTGCTTTTCCCGAATACCTCCCGCTCGAGTGCCTCGATGTCTGCTTTCTCGTCCGCACTCATCTGCACCGGCGATCCCCCATTTTGAGCACCGGTCGTCGAGGCATCGGACGCCTGATGGCGGGTGGACGGCTCCGAAGAGACCGTCGGCTCTGCGTCATCGAACGGAGAAGAGAGCGACGGCTGCTCTTCGGATGCCTGCGATCGGCGCCCGGCTCCCTGCTGCCCCCGACGATACTGAGCCCAGAGGGGCTGGCCGCTCTCGCTTGAGTGTCCATTTCCCCGTGATGATGCGGATGGCCCCTGCTGAAATCGTTTCCAGAGGGGCGTGGACCCATCATCGGGTTCGCTGGCCGCCGATGTCCCGAGTCCCCAATCGTCGTCATCCCACGGTGCGGATTCGTCCTTCGGACGCAGCGGCTCCGCCTCCGGGGCGCGCTCGTCGATGGAGCGCTGCTCGTTCAGAATTCGACGCAACCCGGAGGCTCCGATACGCGACTGCCCATCTGCCTCCAGCTGATGCAGCCGATGAACCGCCTTTTCGTGCCCTTTCTCTTCAAAGAACGACTGCAACGGGCGAATCGGTATTTCGGCCCGGCCCGTGGCTGTTTCTGTCAGGTGGAGAAGCGGCTGCAGCAGATCCATCCACTGCTCCCGCGAGTAGTCGCTCGTAAGCCGCTCATCGATCTTGAGAAGAAACCGGAGAAAGGTCGATCGATCGAACTCGCTCACTCCTTTTCGCTTGGCGTACGCTTCGACGGCATTCTGCAAATACGAGTAGGGCTGAAAAAACCTCATCCGCCACCGAATGCGGTCCAGGGGAAGAGCCTCTCCGCGCTTACCGAACACAAAGTCAGTGAGGACGGGAGCCGGCTGCAGAAGATAAGCGGTCACGTAGCGACAGGCCTGTTGCAGCGCGCCCGTCCATTCATCGCTCGGGATGCGAGCGTGCCTGGAAAGCACGTCCTGCACGTCACTCAGCGCCTCATGCACCTGTGGGGCGTCGTAGTCGATCCACTGACTCCCCGCACGGCGCAGGCGCTGGCTCTCGTGCCGGATCTGGTGATCCAGCAGCTGGGACAGGAAATGCTGAATGGCTCCGGGCATGGGGCCGTCTTGCAGGTCAGCCCGAGCATACGACTGCCCGG
The DNA here is from genome assembly GCF_002554795.1 of Longibacter salinarum. Lineage (NCBI taxonomy): Bacteria > Pseudomonadati > Rhodothermota > Rhodothermia > Rhodothermales > Salisaetaceae > Longibacter > Longibacter salinarum. Next base: position 9,250 of record NZ_PDEQ01000009.1, read on the forward strand.
ATGGGTACGACGACAGAAGACGTTCGTACAGCGGGTCGGCGATGGAACTAGACATCGGGCGTCGGACGAGAGCAGATTGAGGAAGAGAGCCGGCAAAAACCGGGGGGTGACACCAGAATCCATAACGTACGCATCCGGCAAACGTTTTTCAGAACGGAATGCGATTCGATGAACGACATCTCCTGGTGTCGATCGTATCCGGGTGTTCCTGCGGCGTGTTTCGATAAATGCGTTCTGTCTTCACGCTTACAGCAAGGTGAATGGTTGGATGTGCCACGAGCACCGTATATCTTTGCTGTTCACGTTGGACCCAGCACCAGATCATGCAGATGTAGTGCCAGAAACCGTCCAACGGTCCGATCTCGAGCGCCCTTTGAGAGTCTCTTCGCCCGTGGACGCTGCCCCTCACCTTCCGCCTCCGACCCGTCAGGCATCGTCGGCCACAAGCCGCATCGCCTATGCGCTGCTGCTCGGCATCATGATCTACGTCGCCGCGCTGCTCGCGGGGGACGTGGCGATCGACGGTCGACGTGTCGGGCTCCGCATGTGGGCTCTTTTCTCCGCGGGCGTCTTCGCCGTGGCCGCACCGAACGTGTTGGCTCCAGATCCGAACGCGCCGGTAATGCAGCTCCTGAACCGGACGCCGCTACAACTCCTGAGCCAGCAGTTGAAACGGTGGGGCGCGGTGCTCACTCTCTTCGTGTTGCCGGTGTGGGTGCTTGCGTTCTTCGACACCGCGACGCCCATGGCCCACCTCGGCGCAAAGCTCAGTCTCGCGTTTCAGGCGACCGGCGTTGTCCTCGCCACCGGCCTGTACTCCTTCGACGTATACGCCACCATCGGTGCGGTCTCGCAGGAGTGGCATGAAGGCAAACGGGGCGACTGGTACCAGTCCGTGAAGCAGTCGGGCTACGGCTTCGACGTTCCAATGGGCCTCGTCCCGGCACTTTTTGCCACGGTCCGTTGCTTCGGCGCCGGTATTATCGTGGTGCTCGTGGGGGCGACACTCTTTGGCGCAGCCCCTGCCCTCGCGTGGTTGCCCGGCGTACTTTTCCTGATCTGGAGTACGGTGCGGATCCTGCGTCACCGTTTGGCCTTCGACCGACATTACTATCACACGAACGCCTTCTACGATGAGGTGCTCGGCGGCGGATCCGTCGGGCCGTCGACGCGCGAACCGGTCGAGATTAGCAGTCTATACTGGATTCCTCACCGCTTCCGCCCCGCAGCGTGGATGAGCCTCCGGCAACTCGACCGGCGCCTTCCGCTCGGCCGATTGGTCGCCCTCGGCCACGTGGTCTTCTGGATCCTGCTCGCTCAGGAAGCCGCCACCGCCGCGATCACCTCGACGTTGCTGCTAATTGTCGGCCTTCAGAATGGCGTAATCGGACTGCTTGCCGGTGAACGCATGTCGGCTCCCACGCTACAGCTCACGCTTCACTCGCCGATGCACTGGTGGGGCGCGCGCACGCTTGCTAACCTCCGATGGATGGCTCCGCTCCTCGCAAGCCTGGCCGTCGTCGCCACGGTGAGCAACGCGATGCCGTGGTCGAGCCTGGGCGTCTGGGCGGTCATCAACCTCATCGCAGCCGTTGTCGCCGCCGGACTCACGACGCTGGCCGTCGAAGGCCGCACCCGGCGCCAGTTCCGGTAGCGGCCGCACACGCGCTCTCGAACGACTCTCTGGATTTTCCTTCGCCCCTTTTCTGCTCTATGCTCGTCCTCGACTCCGTCACGAAGCAGTACGGCCAGCACGAGCCCGTCATCGAATCGATGTCGCACACGTTCGAACCCGGCACGCTGACGATGCTCGTCGGGCCGAACGGAGCCGGCAAGACGACGCTGCTACGGATGCTTTCGGTGCTCGCCTACCCGACGGCCGGTGAGGTCCGGTACGACGACCTGAACGTCCACGACTCCCCCTACCGTTACCTGCAGCACGTCGGCGTCGTCCATGCCGAGGCCGGCCTTCCGGAGCACCTGACGGCCGTGGAGCTGCTGGAATGGGTCGCCCGCAGCCGCAATACGTGGAGCGCGAACGGTACCGACCAGGTCAGCGGCCTTCTCGATCGGCTTCGTCTCGACGAGCGGCGTGCCAACCTCCTCGGCACGTACTCGAGCGGAATGCTCAAGAAGGTCCAGATCGGTGCCGCATTCATCGCTCGCCCGAAGGTTCTTTTGATGGACGAACCGCTGCGCTCGCTCGACCGCGCCACCACCGACGCGACGATCGACATGGTTGAAGAGTTCGTCTCCGACGGCGGCATCGGAATCGTGGCCTCGCATCTCGACAGTGAGCTGCGCGACCTCGCGACAGAGATCGTGACGATGGGTGAGCCCGAGTAACCACTTAACGCCGCTCACCACGGTTCAAGATATCAAAACGCCCGCCACCGGCTCTTGACCGGGGCGGGCGTTTTTGTGCGACTACGCGGTGCAGGGCTAAGTCCAGCGTACCCTCACGTGGAACGTACTCAGTCGGAAATCATCCACGAGCTTCCAGGTCGGCGAGTCGATCGAGCGTATCCTGATCCGCCTGTCCGTTCTGGATTTCATTCCACGTCGGATAATCGGTGTATCCTTTCTCGCCTCCATTGTAGAAGGTGTCTGGATCTGGTTCGTTGAGCGAAAGCCCCTCGCGCAGTCGGCGCGGGAGATCCGGATTGGCGAGGAACGCACGGCCGAATGCGATGGCCTGAGCGTAGCCGGATTCAATAGCCTCCTCTGCGCCCTCGACATCGTAGTTTCCGTTTCCAACGAGGACGCCTTCATACGTCTCGCGGATGGCAGTGAAGACAGCCTTGACCTCGTCCTCACCGTTGATGGGAGGCTTCGGCTCGGACGGCTCCACGAGGTGGAGATACGCGAGGCCCGCGTCCTGTGCCGCCTGTGCGGCCGCGGTGAAGGTTTCTACCGGCGTGTCGTCCGACATCGAGTTGAAGCTGGCAAGCGGCGAGAGCCGGAGTCCTACTCGACCTTCGCCCCATTCGCCGACGACCGCCTCAATGACCTCTTTCAGGAAACGAACCCGGTTTTCGACCGATCCGCCGTACCGGTCCGTTCGCTGATTCGAGCCGGAGCGCAAGAACTGATCGATCAAGTATCCATTCGCCCCGTGAATTTCGACGCCGTCGAATCCAGCCTCGCGAGCCCGTGCGGCTCCCCGGCGATACTGTTCGACCACCTGCTCAACCTCGTCGGTCTCAAGCGCGTGCGGCGTCTCGAACGGCTTCATCTCCATGTTGGCCGTGAGCGTCTCGCCCTCGGCCGCGATGGCCGACGGTGCAACCGGCTTCTCTCCACCGTGGAAGGACGAATGCGAGATCCGCCCGACGTGCCACAACTGGAGCACGATGCGCCCGTCTTCTTTGTGCACAGCATCCGTGACAAGCTTCCAGCCCTCCACCTGCTCGTCGCTGTGAATGCCTGGCGTGCGCGGGTATCCCTGCCCCCGGGGCGTGACCTGCGTCGCCTCCGTGATGATAACGCCGGCAGAGGCACGCTGCCGGTAGTACTCGGCGTTCATTTCTCCCGGCACGTTGCCTTCCCCCGCACGATTCCGGGTCAGAGGCGCCATCAACACACGATGCGGAAGGGAAAGGTCACCAGCTTGGAGCGAACGAAAGAGAGGGGATGACATAATTTGTGCTATTCAGTCTTAAGATTCGAAACGAAAACACGCCATCGACGAGACCATCCGATAACGCGGTGCCTGCTACCTCAAACAGGAACGGTCGTTCCAAAACCAGACGTAACGGTTCGGTCTCCCGTCGTTTTCGTTCCATGTGCCAATCCTCACGACGGAGTCAGCACCGACAGCGTGGCATCGATCACGTCGTCGAGGACGGCGCGGTCGGGGCGAAGCTGCGATGTAACGTGAATCCCACGATATGCGTTGGCGAGGAACCGCCCCGCCGCGACCGGGTCGAGGGAGGCGTCAACTTCGTCGGCTGTTTGTCCCCTCCGCACCGCCATGGCGAAGGCATTCTCCATCCCCTGCAGACTCGCCGCGGTGCGCCGCCCGATGTCTTCGTCGCACCGGGCGCGCTCGACCGTCGCATTGACGACGAAGCAGCCTCGCCCATCATCCCCTGCACAGGCAGACCGTGCGTCTTCAAACACGCTTCGAATGCACGACAGAGGCGACGAGCCGTCCTCAAGCCGTTCCACGAGCTGCTTGGTCTCCCGGTCCCGATACCGATCTAGGGCTGCCAGGTACAGCTCGTGCTTGTTACCAAACGTTTCGTACAGACTGGACCGACTGAGTCCTGTCGCTTCTACGAGATCCTGAACGCTGGTCCGCTCATACCCTTCTTCCCAGAACTGGCACATCGCACGATCAAGCACAGCGTCAGGGTCGAACTCTTTGGTGCGCGGCATAGGTGGAAGCAATCACTGGTTGCATGAGCACAAGCGGTCGAACGGGACGCAGATGTCAGTCTCGAATGGCATTCGCAAAGACGTCCGAATCGTATGAACATTCGAGACATCTCGCCCCTGTTCGTGGTGTAGGTACCGCAACGACGAAACGGTCGTTCCATACCAGTCATTCCAGAATCACACACGGAAGCAGGCCGGCCCGGTCGGTCGAACGGTTTTTCTTTTAAACGACTCCATCTTATGAGCACATCTTCGTCAACTCCATCGATCCTGATGGTTCTTACGTCGCACGATTCGCTCGGCGACACCGGTAACAAGACCGGATTCTGGCTTGAAGAACTCGCCGCACCGTACTACGCATTCGTCGATGCAGGCGCGAACGTGACGCTGGCCTCCCCGGCGGGCGGACGTCCTCCGCTCGATCCGACGTCCGACGAGGAAGATGCCCAGACGGAAGCGACGGAACGGTTCAAGGCCGACACGGAGGCGCAGAACCGACTCGATAAAACAAAGCGACTCGACCGCATCGATCCGTCCGATTACGACGCTGTGTTCTTTCCTGGCGGGCATGGCCCGATGTGGGATCTGGCGACGAGCGACACGGCCGCAACCCTCCTCTCCAGCTTCTTCGACAACGACAAACCGATCGGCGCTGTCTGCCACGGCCCGGCGGTCTTCACCAGCCTGTCGGAGCAGGATGCGCGGAAATACCTCGGCGACAAGACGCTGACAGCCTTTACCAATACTGAGGAAGCGGCAGTCGGTCTCGCCGACGTCGTTCCGTTCTCCCTTGCCGACGAGCTTCGAGAGGTCAGCGCGGGCTTCGAACACGGCAAGAACTGGGAGTCGTTCGTCATCATGGACGGCAACCTCGTGACCGGACAAAACCCCGCATCGTCGGCGCCCGCAGCCCACGCACTCCTCGAGGTACTCGGTGTGAAAGCGAAACAGTAGCGGAGCGGGAAGAGAACAGACCAAAATGCACGTCACCCCGACCGGCCACGATGGGCCCGTCGGGGTGACGTATGGTAGACGACCCTGTGTATACTTCGCCTACTGCACGACCTCGGCGGTCACGTGCACGACGCCGCCCGCGCGTTTTTCCGTATTAACAGGCTCGCCGTTCACAGTCGCGAATGTGGTGCCCGACGGGAAGAGTTTCACCTCTACGTTCCCGTTCGGACTCGACACGAGAATGGTAATCGATTCAACATTCTGCGTCGCCGAATCCGGATCACGTGTCACCACGAAGGGAAATTCCGTGATGCCCGACCCTGTGATGACAGATACTTCCGAAGACTGCAGTAGGCCATCTCCATTTGAATCGGTCACGGTAACGCCCGTGTCGTCGATCGTCGTGTTCGTGAATCCGGCAACCTCCGCCCCTTCGCCTTGGACAGAAACCGACACCGATGATCCACCGACAAGAGGATTGCCAAGCGGATCCAAGACGGTGAGACTGTAACTTCCGAAGTTCGCCGTACCCGGATTTACGGACACCTGAGTGGGTCCGGAGAACACGACCGGCGTCTGCCCGGACACTCTGTTTCCGTCACGATCGGCCGTCTCGGCCGTCACGATGACGATGCCATCGTCCAGCGGCAGCGGATTCGCCGATCGTAGGATCACGTCCCCGAGCCCCTGGTCGTCGGTTTCGGTGGAGCCGTCAATCAGCCCGTGATCCGTGGTGAAGTACACCGCCGTACCCGGGACGACGGGATTCCCGTACTGGTCGCCAGCGATCACTTCGATGTCTGTCGTCTCATTCGAACGAACGAGGCCTGGAATATTGCGCAGGACGGGTCCGACGGTGAAGTGGTCATTGTCCGGGAGCCCGCCGTGGATGGTGATACGGACGGGATCCGAGCGGACGATCGAACCGCCCACGTCGGCCTCGGCGATGAGCTGGACAACACCGCTTCGGGTTCCACTCGATACCACAGCGGTCACCTCGCCGCGCGCATTTGTTTGCGTCTCCGTCGGATTCACCTCGAGGCCTGCGCCCGGATTCTGGCCGAAGCGAAAACGGACCGTGGCTGTGTTATTTGCATCGACCGAGCGCCCGAGCGAATCAACGCCTACGAACGTGAGAGAAACCGTCTCCGGCCCTCCACTTTCCTGAACGCGAATGACCGGGTCCGGCGACCCGGAGAGGACGAGACGAGAGAGCGGACCGGACGGCTCCGAGGCGACCGGCCCTTCGCCATCATCCAGAGAAACCGTAAAGTTGACGTTCGACTTGGTCGGCTCGTCCGAGGTCACCGTCACAACCGACTCACCAGCTGGTTCGCCGTCCACGAGCACGGTGACGGTTACGTCAACCGAAGCAGCTTCGTCAACTTCAAACTCGAACGTGTACCGACCGTCGTCACCGGTAAACTTGCGGAGTTGGCTGTCGTCGAACTGCGCCGTCACTGCGACACCGGACAGGGGAACGCCCTCGTCGTTGACGACCTGTCCGCTAATGGTGGCGGTGGCTGGATCATCGTCGAAGAGGCTGCAGCCGGAGAGGGTGCCAATTCCGATCAGACAGGTAAGAAGAAGGACGAGCAGGTGGGCACGCCCCGAGCGATACATCATAACGGAAGAAATCACGGAGGTACGGAGAGGTCTACCAGAAGGGGGAGGAATTCGCTCCGTAAACAGCACAGGAAAATGACGCTCTGTGTGCTTGATGTGACGCAACACACTTCATCCAAGTCGCGACACCCGAACACGGGTCTGGATGAGGGGACCGGGAGAAAAACCGATATGCGGTGCGCCACACCTACCGTCCGTCCTCATGCATGTATTGGGCGACCGATGCCTGAGGGAGCGGCTTGGATCTGGACGCATCGTTTCGCATGAACCGACCCGAGAACGGGCCCCTGAACCCGCGCAACCGATCGATCACTGGCCAAAGTCGACGGGGGCAGGGATCCGGCGTGGTGGACCATTCTCGCTCAGCCGAATTGGTACGTAAAGCCCAGTCGGAAGAATCGTCCAGTCCCGGTCGATCACGGCAAACCGAATCAGTTGAACGTCCGGCGCCCGGTGCTCGCCACCACGATGCTCACCGACCGCGGAGCCGATCACCAGAATCGTGTTGTCTCGAGCCGCCACAGCCTGCGTCCCACGCCAGCCGGACATCGCCTGAACAGTGAATGTGTCGGAGACAAAGTCAGGGTCTACCGCACCGTCGGGTGTGATGCGCACAACGCGCAGTTCGTGGCGTCCAGAGGCTGATCGGCCCGATGAAGGCGACGCGGCACTGATGTCCCGCCCGATCACGACGTACAGACTACCATCCGTGGAGCGCACGACACCCCGCGCTACGTGACTTCCCTCCGCCGCTATACGCACGGTTCCGTTTGTCCCGAACGCCGGATCGAGTCGGCCATCCGGCAGGTAGCGCAATACGACGGCATGGTACGTCCCTGGGTCGTCGATCTCGAAACCGCCGGGTTCACGGGGGCCGCCTGTCGTCGGAGATGTATCGACGACCGGGCCCGCGCCGGATGTCACTCCGCCCACAACCGTAACAGCCACCGCGATGCGGCCGTCCGGACCTACAACGGCCGACTGTGCCAGATCGACGCGTCCGGATACGGCGGTTGTGACCACCCCGTTGCGGCCGAAGGAGCGGTCGAGTTGTCCATCTACGCGGTAACGAGCCAGAACCAGATCGAACGTCCCGTTCTCGCTCCGACCAGCGGCTCCCGCGACGACAATCCGTCCGTCTGGTTGCTGCACGACGGTACGGCCCACATGACCGCGGTAGGGGAGGTCTGTCGTCACGACACCGTTTCGACCAAAGGTGCTGTCGCGGCGACCGTTTGCACGGAGTCCAACCAGAGCGATCTGCTCGTTTCGCGTTCCGGCTACGACCAGCCGGGTGTGCCCTCGCGTCTTGTGTTCGAATACGGCGTGAGCGACATCTGTACCGCCAAGATCAATCACGACAGATCCGTTGGTGCCGAAGGTCGGATCCAGCTCACCGTTCGGGCGAAAACGCACGACCAGGATGTTGTGGAGCTCATCTCCTCCGCCCTCGAAAACGCCGGCGACGACAATCCGGCCGTCCGCCTGCACCAGTACGCTCTGTCCATACTCAGAACGTCCGAGATCGACGGTTGACATGCCGCTGCTTCCGAACGACGGGTCGAGACCTCCGTCCTCGCGATACCGCAGCAATAGCAGGTTCGCGCCTCCCTGCCCCTCAAATGCGCGGCCTGTGACCCAAGCACTACCGTCTTTTTGCAGCGCCAGCGCGTATCCCACGTCTGCCCCTCCGGCCACATCGGTCGTTACGGCCCCGCCCCTGAAGCTTGGATCGAGGATCGCTCGCTGCTGAGCGTGGGCGGATGGCGCGTTCGTGCACAAGAACAGAACCCAAACAGGGACGAGCAGCGCGCAAGCCTTCGCCGCTACGCGCGACGGCAAGAACGAAACAGTCATGGCGAATGACAGAGCGGAAACGAGCGGAAGGGACGATGCAAAAGCCTGATCCAGACAGGCTTCTATGATCACCTCCTATCGCCGTCCCCACAAACCGTACATGGTTATTTCCTCTTCTGCCTCAGGCTCATTTTTCCCATTAATGGCGCAAAAACGCCGATCCAGAGACGCCAAGCACAACAACTATATACCTAAACCAAAATACATCAGGCAGGAATCGTCTCTAACAAAACCAGGTCCAGGTCAGCTGCAAGGCGATTTCAGGTTTTGGTAATGGATATCCGGAGCATGTAACAGAGCCACAGGATGATATACGGGGGAAGAATATACGATTGTCGATGCGTCTACACGCACCGGTTTACGCGCGATAATTACGTCCAAGAGATCGCCAATCATGCTTTGAGCCGAATGTGGCGTCGGTGTAGAATGGTGCTGCGCTGCTGAGGCAGCCTCCCCGCTCCGGGGATGTCAAACATCAACCGCCCCCGGGCGGAGACGCGCTTCCATTAACCGGCAGCGCCCCAACGCAGGCCCCGCTCAGTTCCAGCGCTTTCAACCCCTCTCTTATCTATAGCAACAATCAACCATGGGACAGCAGCAGCTTATCCTCCTCGTTCTCGCTACCGTTATCGTCGGACTCGCTACCGTCGTCGGCATCCGTGCCTTCTCGGAGAACTCGATCAAGTCGAACGCCGACGCCATGATGCAGGATGCCGTCCGCATCGCGAATGATCTCCAGGCCTGGAAGCAGAAGCCCGCTCCGTTTGGCGGCCAGGGCTCCGTCGATGCAACGGCCGCCGCCGACCCCGCGGACTTCACGGGTGCAGATTTCCGCCTGATGGGATACGAGTCCGCAAACGGCACAACCTACGAAAATCTAAATGGTAGCTACGAACTCGCAGCTGGCGTGATTACAGCCACCAATACGCAGCAAGGGAATATCGTTACGGTGGAAGTCTGCGGTCTCTCAGACGAGAACGTTGTTGGAGCCATCACGCAACTGGGTGGACAGGCCACGAATCAGACCGCAACGTGCACTCCCGCTGGAGGAGGTACAACCCCGTAATCGCTGAGTGAGGAGTTTTCTCTCAGTCACCCAAAGCGACGTGCGGTCCCCGCAGCGGGGCATCCCTGCCCGGGGACCGCATTGTTGTCGTTCCGACGCTCGACCCCGGCTTGCCGCTTGACTGCATGCCGGCGTCGGTCGTTCGACCGCCCTGTCACGCCCCCTGCATCTCCACTCCCTGCCGTCATGGCTGTCCGAGAATACCGATTTAGTGGTGTTAACACGCTGGGTGAACCCGTCCGCGGAACCGTGTTCGCGCCGAGCAAACGCGCTGCCAACAAGCGCATCGACGACCTCTCCGACAAACATAGTTTCCGCACCGACGAGGTTGAGCAACGTCGTACGTATCGGTACAAGGTGCGCGATGCGTCCGGGTCCATCGCATCCGGCGAGCAAAAGGCGTACAACCCCAACGAGGTCCGGGCCGCTCTGGAGCGCATGGGGCTGGAGGTCGTCAAGGTGGAGCGGAAGCTGCTCGACTTCCAGATGAAGCCGTCGAGCACGGACATCGTGATGTTCGTACGGCTCGCGGCCAACATGCTCCGGCGCCAGCTTCCATTCGACGAGATCCTGACGCTTCTCGCGGCCGACTCGTCGAGCAAGCCGCTGCGCCAGATGATGCGCGATCTGCAGTCGGATCTGAAGAGCGGGATGAATGCCCAGAACGCCTTCATGAAGCACCAACACGTGCTCGGCAAATTCACCGCGTACATGCTGGGCCTGGCCGCGTCGAGTGGCAACATGGCGGCGATGTTCGAGTCCACGGCTCGATATCTCGAGCGCAAAGACGAGTTCAGAAAAAGCGTTCGGAGCGCCCTGATTACGCCGGCCATCACGCTCATCGCGACGATCGCCGCCTTCGTGTGGTATATCTGGTACATCATTCCCGCGTACGCCGGGCTCTTTGCGGACTACAACATCACGCTACCTCCGCTCACGCAGATGTCGCTCGACTTTGCGTCGTGGATGGATGCCAACTGGATCTGGGTGACCGGCCTTCTCTTGCTGATCACCATCGCCGGCGTGGCGTGGTCGCGTACTACGCGCGGTCGATTTATCATACACAAGTACATGATCCAGATCCCGGTCCTGGGATCACTGCTGCATAAGCTCAACCTAGAGGTGTTCTGCCGCGTGTTTGCTGTTCTTTATAGCGGCGCCGGCGAGAACGAGGAGGTGATGAAGATCGCCGCCGAGGCTACCGGCAATTCGTACATCGAGCACCAGGTCAAAACGATCACCGTGCCGATGATGATGGCGCGCGGCACCGACCTCATCGAGGCGATGCAGGCGTCGGGGGTCTTTACCCGCATGACGATTGCCCGCTTCCGCTCCGGGTCCGAGACGGGCGCCGTCCGCGAAAGTGCAGAGGAAATGGCGGAGTTCTACGAAAAGGAGACGACGCTCAAGCTGGAGCAGACGGTGGAAACCATCAAGACGGGCGTGGCCATCATCATTTCGCTGATGGTTGGCCTCCTGACGGTTATTTCGGCCGAATCGGCGCTGATCCAGCCGAGCAGCTCCGACATCATGTTCCAACGATAACCCATCGCACGAACTGCTGGAATCGACCTTCGCCTGCACCGATTAGCCTCCTCTCATGGAACCGACCAACTACCGTCTCCGCACCATTCTCGACATCGCGGAAGCGACGTCACAGGATTCGACGCCCGATGCGGACGAATCTGTGTCGAGCAATGGCGTAGAGCACGCCCCCAGCCCTCTTCTGCCTCAAGACACGTCAAACCGGGTCGCAAACGGTGACAATCCAAGTGTCTCGAAACCACCGAACGATGCTGAATCGCTAGATCTCTCTCGACTGCCGCAGAGTGCGCAGCGCGACCGCGTCGTGATGCAGCTTCTCAAAAGCGGCGACATCTCTGTTCTGCATGCCCGCGAGGCCGTCGACCTCTGGGAGAAACAAAAAGAGAGTGAGATGCTGTGGCGCGTGCTGGCCCGGCATCCGCGGGTAGACCGTGACGCGGTCTTCCGCACGGCTGCTTCGACCTACGCCTTTCCGGCAGAAGCAATCGATCCGGATGCCATCAACACGGCGTTCGTGAAGCAGACGGTGGAGTCGCTCACCCCCGACCAGCAGGATCGGATGCTTGCCTTCCGCCTGCTGCCGCTTCGCCATCAGGAGGACGCTCAGCGTGGGATCAAGAAGCTCGTTTTTGCCACGCACGACCCGATGAAGCCCGAGGCATTCCGCCTCATGCAGGAGGCAGGCGTACAGCACTTCGAGCTACGCTACGCGCCGGAAGCGGAAGTTGCCGACCTGCTGGATGAGCTCTTCCCCCGCCGCAACGAGTACCTCGAGCGGATCGAGGCCGACGAGAGCGCACAGGCATTCGATTTCGGCGCGAGCTACGAAGAACAGGGATCTCGCCTGATCGACGAAGATCAGCTCGAAGCAGAGATCAACCGGTCGGCACTCATTAACCTGTTCGAAGCGACGCTGGTCGAGGGCGTACGTGCTGGCGCATCTGACGTGCACATCTTCCCAAATGAGCAGCGGCAGACGGAATTCCACATGCGAGTCGACGGCGTGCTAAAGCTCTGGCACACCCAGGACAAGGTCCACCCGGAGTCGATGCTCGCGGTCGTCAAAGATCGCTGCATGAACGTCGACCGATTCGACCGCGATGCTGCACAGGACGGCTACATCCAGCGAAACGTCGACAACAAGCTCATTCGTTTCCGGGTGTCGATCCTGCCAATTGCGACGGCCGACCGCGAGGTCAAGTCGGAGAGCATCGTCATCCGTATTCTCGACGACTCGAAGGTCTTCACAGACCTCTCCGCGATCAACCTGCACCCGACCGCGCTCAAGCGATTCGAGAAAGCCGTCAGCCAGCCGCACGGCATGGTCATCATGACCGGGCCGACCGGCTCGGGCAAAAGCACGACGCTCGCTGCGGCCTTGCACGGCGTCATCAGTCCGCAGCGAAATGTGCTCACGGTCGAGGATCCGGTCGAGTACATCATTCGCGGTGCGCGCCAGATCAAGCTCGGTCCGCGGCTCAACCTGGAGAGCGCCCTACGCTCGATCCTGCGCCACGACCCCGATGTCGTTATGGTCGGTGAGATGCGCGACCGTCCGACGGCGGAGCTCGCGATTAAGCTCGCTAACACGGGTCACCTGACCTTCTCGACGCTGCACACAAACGACGCGCCGAGTGCCGTGAGCCGCCTCTTCAAGATGGGCGTCGAGCCGTTCCTGATCGGCTACGCCATCAACCTCGTCGTTGCACAGCGACTACTCCGCAAGCTCTGCCCGACCTGTCGCGAGGTGGAGTCGAACCCCGACCGCGTGCTTCTCCGCGAACTCGGGTTTACGGATGAAGAGATTGCCGGCATGACGCTCTACCGTGCGGGGCATTCACCCAACTGTCGAACGTGCGGCGGTCAGGGCTACAAGGGGCGCCAGGCGATCGCCGAAGCGCTCTACTTCTCCCGCGCCATCCGCCACCTCATCGTTGAGGCCGGTAGTTCGATCGATGAAGACGCGATCCGCGATACCGCTATCGCCGAAGGCATGCTGACGCTGCAGGCCTCTGCGCGCGAAGTCGTCAAGCGCGGAGAATCCTCGATTGATGAAATGATCCGTGTCGTGTCCACCGAATGAGGGAAAGGGGGAATGCGAAATTTGGAATGCGAAGTTCGAAATGCGAAGTTCGAAATGGGTGCCGATTCAAGCGTTACCGCTGGATGCAAGAGGCATGAGAGTGTGAGGATTTGAGGGTCAGGATGTGCAGGTTGGCATGCCCCAGCCGCCCTACCTCTTAAATTTTAACACCCCACCCAAAGGACGCCACGCAACCCCAGCCCTCACAACTCATCACTCACAACTCGCACCTCACATGCATCTTCTCTACTCCCTGATCTCCGTGATGCTCGTCGGTGTCCTGGCGCTCAGTGCCATGCGGATGTCGGCTCAGTCCGAGCAGCGCATGCTGAGCAATGAGATCATGACGCAGGTCACCGGTGTCGCAGACGAGGTTTTTGACCATGCCGATGACTACTGGTTCGACGAGCGAGTGAATGAGTCTAACTGGCACATTCAGCCCCCCATTTTCCCGATCATCACAACGAGCCAGACCGGCGAGCTCACGTCAACGACCGCGGCCCCGAGCACGGGAATCGATGGCTGGGGTGGGTGCTCCGCTGCGATTTACACGGACGATATCAACATGGGCAAAAAGCGGATTCAGAATCCGACCCGCCCCGAAACTTGCGATGATGTCGACGATCTCCACGGGCTCCAACTCGACATCGAACGCGACGGCTTGCGCTACGCCATCGATGTGGCTGTAGAGTACGTGGACCCGAACAATCCGACCGTCGCCACCGCATCGAAGACGTTCGCCAAGCGGATCAATCTCACAATCTCGCTTGCCGACTATCAGTTTGGCAGCAATCCATTACAGGTCGAGATGTCGCGCATTTTTACGTACGAGCGCATCACGACCACGCCGTAGTTACCCTAATCTCATCTGCCTCCCTGCTCGCGATAACAGATTGCCATGAGTATCTGGATTGAATACTTAACGGCTGTTGTGATTGCGGCGTTTATCGCCGTAACGCTCTTTTCGGTGCAGATGCGGTCGCAGGAGGTGTCGATGGACGCCACGCAATATCGTGCTGCACGAACGACTGCTGCCGACATCATCGAGATGATCGAGTCGGATCTAAAAAACATGGGATCCCAGCATCCAGGGACATCATCGAGCGGCCTGTACTCCTTCCCGGGAGGCGCCACATTCGGCATCATCGCCGCCCCGGACACGGCCAGTACCACCCGAACCTTCCGGTTCTACGCGCAACAGGAACGTGGGACGGCGCCACGTACGATTCAGTACCAGTGGACCGAAGTCGACAGCGTGACACTCTCTACAGGCGCTCGCCTGCCGGTCTACGATTTCACGCGAACGGTGGATGGCGTCGTGGACGGACGGAGCACAGGCATCCTGACGCGCCTCACCTTCAACTTGCTCGAGTCCCCCGGCAACGCCATTACCAACCTCGAGAACACGAGACAGATCTTTGTGGAAATGCGTGCCATCACGCCGCTGGGCGAAGCACGCACGATCAAAGAAACGCGCTGGACGAGCACGATCCGTCCGGCGGCGCTAACCATCGAAGGATAGCCGCCGACCTCTCTCCGAGACCCGTTTGACCGACGAAAATAGCTATGGAACGCATTGTTCTCTTCCTCGTGCTCGGCGCCTTCTTTTCTGGTTCCCTCTACGCGCTCAACGTAGAGACGAACGCTAAAGACGCCGACGAAGCGCTCAACCGATATCAGTATAAAGAGCTTGCTCGTGAAGCCGCGACAGCCGGACTCCGCCGGACCGTGGGACATCTCGCTTCAGATGCACACGGATCGTGGGCCTCGAGCGCAACGGCGTACGACCTGTCGTCGACGCCGTACGGCTCCGGCTCGTACGAAGTGGACGTGCAGCCCGTCGGGGCCACAGGGGACACGGTGGATGTGTACGTCCTCGGAATCAACGGTCCCGACTCCATCCGGATCGATGCGCGCTATGAACGGGCGCTGGATACGGGTGGCATTCCTCCCGCCTTCCGGTCGGTGATCTTGACAAACGACGTGATTCAGCTCAGCGGGAATATCCACATCTCGTCCCTCGACCCGAACTACAACGCCAACATCCATACCAACGGCACGCTTTCTACAAACGGAAATGCGTTCGAAGTACAGGGGTATGGGTCGTACTCCGACCCGAATGGCAACGCAACCAATCAGGAGGATAATTTCGTTCCAGGCGTAGACTACAACGGAGAGGAAAGCAACGTCATACAGGTCCCGGAAATCTCGATTCCGGACGCCGTTCTCGAACCAACGCATCCCGATGTCACCTGGGTCGATACACTCGTCAACCTGGATTACGGTGCTGCTGGCAATACTGTACAGGTCATCGACATCCAGGACAAGGTCTACAATGCCACCAACGGGCTCTGCACAACAGGAAAAATCCCCGCGAGCAAATGCTACGATAACGGTTCGCCCGTTCTCGGCACCACCGAACCGTTCGTCTGGTGGGTCGCAGGAAACGTTCAGCTTCAAAACGTCCAGATCGACGGCTACACCGTACTGTACGCGGATGGCCAGTACGATGTCAACGGCACGGTCGCCGACGGAGACGGCATGATCATCAAGGACGACATCATCGGTGGGCTGAGCCCGGAAAACCAGACCACGTTGATGCTACGCACACCCGGTGACATCAACGTCTACGGCAACGACCAGATCGTCGCAAGCATCTGGGCGAATGGAGAAGTCACCTTCCACGGCACGCCGGACCTGACCGGAAATATTCTTTCTCCGCAGGCTAATTTTGAAGGCAATGGCACCTTCAACCTGATGTATGCAGCACCGTCAACGCTCATTACATCACCGGGCTATTCGAATATCGACCCGGTAGGTCCCATCCTCATCGGCTATGCGGAATGGGACGAAGAGCATCTGTAGAAAACCGCTGCAAGACGGAGTTTCAGAACGGTCCGATGTGTGTCCTGCCTTCTCGCAGAGCGCCTTCGGACCGTTCTATCATCCATCCGTCATGCCGACATTTGAGCAGGCTAACTCGTTCACCCGCTACGGTTGGACGAGCCTTGAACGGGCGCATCGGCGCCGCGAAACGGCCCGCCGGATAAACGCATGCTCCTTCGGATGAATCACATGCGCCAAAAGCGACAGCAGGGCTTCCAATGTCCCCGCGATGGCGAGTCGGTACGGCGCATGGATCTTTCGTTTGCGGATTGACCGAGTCGGTCCACCGGATGTCTTAATTGGGGGCGCCGTGAACGAACATACGATTGTTCTTCTCCCCCCTTGACGCACTCGATTCCGTGACGCCACCACTCACCCCCTCTGCGACGACCTCCGCCGCCCCGGCAATGCAGCATGACTCGAGCGGCAACGGTGCGTCCATTTCCCCGATTCACATTCCCACCTCCTTCGCAGCGCTGGCACAGCAGGCGCCGCCCGATCTCCACGGCATGATGCGCATGCGCTGGCTGGCCGCCCGCCTCAACCAGCTTCCGGCGGCCGATCGCCGGCAGGCTCGCGACGACTTTGACGTGCTCGCCGAACGGATGGTCACGCTCAACGCATCCGACCTCGACCTGGGCGGACCGGCTTCAGAGAAAAACGCCTGGTTCCGAGTGGATGGACGCAAGACCCCGCATCCCGATCTTGGCACATTCGAGATCGAGGCAACGGACGTCTGGATCCTCTGCGTCCTCGTAGGGCATCAGCGCAAAATTCTCCTCGAGCGATTCAGCGTGGATTTCAGCTACAGTCTAGCGCTGAATGAAGACGAGCCCGATCGTCGCTACCGAACGACGGTCTACTTCGACAACCAGCACCTCGCGCTCTCGATGCGACTGCTGGCGTGGAAACCGCGGGCCCTACGCTCGCTCGGCTTCCACCCGATTATCGAGCGCGGCTTCCTCTTTCGCTACGTGCGAGATGGTCTGACCCTGTTCACGGGCGTCACGGGCTCCGGTAAGAGCACGACACTGGATGCCATCGTGCACGCCAACAACGAGGATACGGAAGCGCACATCCTGATCGTCGCGCAGCCGCTCGAATACATCCATACGTCCAACAAGTGCATCATCCGGCACCGCGAGGTCGGAACGGATGTCGCCAACTTTGTCGACGGAATGGTCCAGGGCCTTCGGCAGGATCCGGACATCGTGATCGTGGGCGAGATGCGTGACCCGGAGACGATCTCCACGGCCATGGAAATGGCCGACACCGGCCACAAAGTCTTCTCCACGCTACACACGGGAAGCGCCATCGAGACGATCGACCGCATCGTCGCGGAATACCCGTCGGAGGAGCAGGACCGTGTTCGACACCGCCTTGCCGACGTGCTCCGCTGTGTCGTCTCGCAGAAACTGCTTCCGTCTGTCGGGGGCGGGCGAACACTCGCGAAGGAGGTCCTCTGGATGACGCCCGCTGCCCGTGCTGCCATCAAGAATGGCAACACCCCCGAAATCTACCAGATGATTTGGCAGGGACAAGATCAAGGCATGATCACGCTGGAGCAGGACCTTACGCGTCTCGTCCGCCAGGGCGAGGTGACGACGGAAACGGCCCTCAGCTATGCCAACAACAAGCGTCGTCTACTCCAGCTGATGCGATCCTGATCTCCACATCTTCCTGCTCGAACGCCCCCTGCCTATCCTGACCCCCGATTCCGATGTCTGAATCTACGACACGTTCTGTACTTGGCATCGCCCTGATGCCGCAAACCATTGAAGCCGTCCTCCTGCGCGTCGAAGAGGAGGAGCCCGTGATCGTCCGGCGCTTCGCCCGACCACGGCTTCGATCCGGCGAGCGCGCCATGGCGGAGGATTTCGCCACTTCTCTACCCGGCCTGAAATCGAGCGAGGACACAGACTTTACGCTCCAGGTCGGTTCAGGAGCCGGATCTCTGCAGGATGATCTCGACCTGGACCTGGACCCGAGCCTGCAAAGGATGGGTGGATCGGACGTAGCGTCCGGCGATGGCTCCCCCATGCAGGGCGAACGCTCGGGACCGCGTGTTTTTCCAGGGGCCCTGTCCGAAATCCTGAAGGAGTGCGAACACCTCGGCCACCCGAATCCGAAAATCATCTTCGTTGCCGGTCAACCGGATATTGCTCACGTCGAGATCTCGGGCGACCCGGAGACGATGGCGTCGTCGCAGAACTGGATGGACGCAGCTGTCAACTTCCTCCCATTTGGCGGAGATAAGAGGGACTCGGGGCTGACCGCTGCCCTTCGCTCGGCATACGCGGGTCCACTTGACACGAAGCGCGTCGGTTTCCTGCCGATGACGCCGACAGAATCGGGGACTCCTCGCCACCTCGCGCTCATCCCCACGCCAAGCGACAGTGTGACGCCCACAGCAAATGTTGCGTTTGGACCGCAGAGCGACGTCAGCGGGTCGGTATCCCGACTCGATGCCGAGATTACCCTGCACGTCGACACTGTGCAGCGCTACCTCGTCCCGGACGAGGACCATACAACGGCCCTCGTACGGGTCGGGTCGGAGGACACGCTCATTCTATTCATGAACGGACCGGACTTGCTCCATGTCGAGCAACCACGGTCGCTGACCTCGTACGACGCACCGGATACCATCGCATCGCGCGTCCTCCTCTACCAGGACGAGCAACAGATTGATGGGATTGACGCCGTCGTTCTTGTGGGTGGGACCAAGGACGACCGTCTTGTTCGAAGCTTCCGCACGCTCTTTCCGGATGCAGCCGTCGGTCGTCTCCATGAGCTCCTCGTGGGCGAGCATGTGGCTGGCAACCCCGACATTCTGGCGATGCTCACCCCAGACTCCGGCATCGCCATTGCTGCAGGCCTTCGCCTGATCAAAGGTCCCGGCGACGACCTCAACCTCATCGGGGTCACGACGCGCCAGAAAAAGCGGACGATGCCCGTCTTTGCCTGGCACACGGTCCTCATGCTCCTCGCTCTTATCGGGGTTACGCTCTTCTTCGTTTCGTCCTACGTCAGTCAACGGAGCGAAATCTCCGAGCTTCGCAATCGCATTGAGGCAAACCCGGTCGCTCTTCCCGACATCTCCCCGGCCGATTTGCAGCAGCGTGTCGATAGCCTGAACGCCGTTCATGCTCAGTATGCGCGCTCGCTGTACGTCCTGGACTCTCTTCTCGTCGGCAGCACCGAATGGAGCACGTCTATCGAGCGAACGGCCAACCAGACCGAAGCGATCGAGGGCATCTGGTTCGAAGAATGGTCGATCAAGCCGAACGAGTTGACGATCCGCGGGAATGCGCTGGATCGTAACCGGGCCGCGACCTTCGCCCGCAACCTGGAAGGAGTCGTGCACGAGGTCGTCTACGCCGACATCGAAGATCGCCGTGTCTATCAATTTGAGATCACGATTCCGCGAATGACAGAGCTTCCGGAAGCAGCGCGCTATCTCCGAGAGCGAAATCTCGATTCAGACGCTGCTGAATCCATCGTATCGGCCAACACAATCGACGCGAGCGGACCCTCCACGCCGTAACCCGCTGCCCCTTCGGCCCTGCTTCAACACCCGAGTTGCCATGAAAACCTACCTCAACACACTCATCCTCTTCGTCGTCGCACTGGCCATATCCGGTGCCGGCTACTACGTCACCGAGGTGAATCAGCCCGCAACGCTGAAACACCTGCGGGATGTCGACCGCGTCGCTCGATTGCAGCATGCGCAGGTGGCTCAACTCCTCGCCGAAGCAGAGCAATCTTCCGACCGTGCCGACGCAACCGTCCGGAAGTGGAATTCGCGCTTTCGGTACGTACCGGCCGACCTCTCCACCCCCGACATCGTGGACTACCTGGAAGAGCTCACGCCGAAGGGTTTCGAAGCGTTCGACGTACGCCTTGAAGACGTGCAGGAGAGCCCGGACGTCAACCACTATCGCTTCTCGATCGACGGGACCGGACAATACAAATCCCTCTACGAGTTCGTCTGGCAGATCGAAAATCGACCGGACTTCTACCGAATCCACGATTTAGAGATGTCACGGACCACCGTCTTTGAGGAATCGCGATCGAGTCGAGGCACCGAGATGGTGCAGTTCTCCATGACGCTTGACGCGTACTTCGGTGGGCTCGATGGGCTGAGCACTGATCGAGACCTTCTCGCAGACGTGCCGGAGGAAGCGAAACCCGCGGCGGAGCTTCCGCACAACTCGTTCTACCCGCTGGTTCGAGAGCGTCGCACGGTGAGCTCCTCGTCGAACAGTGGCCTCGTCGACGTGCGGCACGCAAGTCTCGTGTCGATCGCCGGATCCCGCGCCATTTTTCAGGACGGCAATTCCCAGTTCATCCTTTACGAAGGCTCGTCCGTCGCCAATGGGACAATCGTTCGCATCGACCCGCTCAATGTCGTGGTTCGTGCCAGCCTGACGATTGACGGAAAAACCGAGATTATCGACATCGGCATGGATAGCACGCCGCCAAGCTACCGTCAGGCCGAGGGGGACAACCGCCTCGTGCCCGTCGAAACCGGCCAAAACCCATAACCTCTGATTCTGGATCGCCGCGAAGCATCCAGTGCACCTATCTCGCAGGTGCTTCGCGGCCTCCCATTAGTTCCCCCTCGCCCCTGACACTGATTGCCATGACCTGCTCTCTCTCTTCTTCTCGGCTACAATTGACCGTGCGCGCCGCCGTTATCGTTCTTGTTCTTTCGTTTACGGTGCTTCCGGCGCTCACCCCGGCGTTCGCACAGGAACCCGACCGGCGCCAGCTCCGGACATACATCCCGCCGGAGCAACTCGTGTCGTTCCTGCCGACAACTCCGTTCGATCAGTTTATCGAGTTTCTGAATCCGCTGTTCGTCAACGTGACAGGCAAGCAGGTTATTGATCCTGAGTCCCGCACGGAACCCATCGGCGTAGCAATCACGCGAATGCAGTTCTTCGACGCATTCGAACTTGCTCTGGAGGCGCAGGGTCTCAGCTACCGCGAGACGGAACGCTACTTCATCATCCAGGAAGCGCAGATACCGGAGGATCCTTCGATGATTGCAGGAGGACGTGAGCGAACACCTGTGAAGGCATCCGATCCCCTGCCGGCCACACTCGAAACCCAGGAGGTCGAAATTAGCGCGCTTCTGTTTGAGGTCAACCTGTCCCGTGTTCGCGAGCTCGGACTGGACTGGAGCGTGTTTCTTGCACAGGAGCAGGGCGGACAGCAAGGCGGACAACAGGGTGGACAGCAGGGCCCAAGATTCCAGCTCAAACCGAAGAATCTGGGTGGCGCGATCGGGGAGTTCTTTCGGCAAGATGAGTTGGGCACGCCCGACGAAATCGACTTTGGCGACCTCGCCCGTTTCTTCCGCGCGCTGGAGGACGACGGTGTGGGCCGAACCCTGGCACAACCGTCCGTTTCTGTGCAGAGTCGCGAGCAGGGGCGGATCCAGATTGGATCCGACATTCCGATCCAGGTGCGGGACTTCGCCGGCAACACGATTACCCAGTTTATCTCCACCGGAATCATCGTGGATGTCACGCCGACCCACATCTCACAGGCTGTCGCTGATACAGTGGGCGCACCGAAGCTCGACTTCGTTCACCTCGATGTGAATGTAGAGCGATCCAGCGGCCGCCCATTCGGATCGAGCGTCGCCGTCGACCGAAACACAGCGGACACGCAGGTTCTCCTGCTGGACGGCGAGCAAACGATTATCGGAGGGCTGTACTCTTCGGACGTGACAACGTCGCGCCGCGGCATTCCGATTCTGAAGGATCTTCCGCCGTGGGTGTTTGGTCTCCGCTACATCTTCGGACGCGAGCAGAAGACCATCGCCCGCCGCGAGCTGGTGATCGTCCTCCAGGCTGAAGTCGCAGAGCCGATTCCGAGCCGTGCCCGGAAGTCGCTGCCGGATCAGCTGCTCGAGAAGCGTCGGAAGGAAGTCGAAGAGCGGATTCGTCGCTTCGACTCGGACGTGACCCGCAGCCTTGGTCCAGACGCGGTTCTGGAGAAAAAGGTTGACGACTGACCTTGCTTGATTGTCGACCCCGGCTACAATGCCGCCCAACCTCTCGAACGACTCCGTTCAGTGATACTCGAATTTCGACGTTGGGCGGTTCGCCGATAACAAATGTTTTTCTGTCTTCTTATCGCCCCCGGCCGTCCCGATGACCTTCGCGACGCCACAAACAGGCACTGCTGATGACGCGCGTTCCCTCGCTGACCCGAGCGCGGCCGCTTCGAACGGCCCGGCCGGTGTCCGGCGAACTCATTCTGGGCGTCCTCACGGTGCACACGGTGCTGCTCGCGCTGTTCTATTCGCCAGCGTTTCAGGTGCTCGTGAGCCGGCCCTTCGCGAAAGCAACAGACGGAATTGCCACACACGTCCTCGTAACGAATCTGCTGGAGTTCGCGATTCTGATCGCTGGATGCATGATCGTGGTTGGCGGAATGCGCCTGAGAGATGTGGGCATCCGAAGGCGCGGATGGGTGACAGCGGTCCTTGCGACGCTCAGTCTGTGGGGACTGACACAGCTCGTGATGCATGGGCTGGCCGAACTGACGGACGTGCCTGCATCTCTGAATCCTGTGTGGATGTACCCGATGGCGTCAGCGGAAATCGGCCGCCCCCTCCCAGGCGTACTCGTCGCTGCCGCTGTCGAGGAGGTCATGTATCGCGGATTCCTTCTTCCGCAACTCTTTCATCTGACACAGCGATGGGGCACGCAGCGCCTCACGTACGCCCTCGTGATGTCTCAGGTGTTGTTTGGAATCAACCACGTGCCGGCCGGTGTCGTGATGGGGTTATCGCCATTCGAGATCGGCTCCTATGTCGTGCTCGCTGCACTCGTCGGTGTATTCCTCGCCGTCCTCTACCTCCGCACCGACAACCTCTGGCTCGTCATTGGCTTTCACGCCGTTCTGAACCAGCCGCTGTCGTTCTATCTCAGCCCGCTCGACCCCTCGCTGGTCGTGCTCATACTGGGGCTTCTTCTGACCCTTGCGATCCCGTTTCTACGCCAGATTGCACCCTCGTCTACTCCCTCCGCGCCCACGACGCCTTCCGCGCCGTGACGTCTTATGCATGACGCCGCCCTGATCGCCATGAAACGACTTGTTTATTTGCTCCTCGCGATTCTCGTGACTGCCGGGCTTAACTTTTCGGCAGCACAGGCTCAGGATGCACACGCCGTTCAGCTACTTGAGCTCCATGGCCCGCGAACACTCTTCGACGGGGCCGTCGCAAACTACCGGGCACGGGTGTCCGAGGGGTCAACACGCCCGATCGGCTTCCTGTGGGACTTTGGGGATGGCATCGCATCGGAAGGCAGTCCGGTCGCACATCGGTACATGATCCCGGGGACATACACAGTCACCGTCATAGCCTACAACGCCGGGGGACGTGACTCGATGACGACGACGGTCACCGTATCGCAACGCCCCGACGTAACAGCGTCCACCAATCTACCCGACGTGCGTACCCGACGGCCAGAAAGGACCGTGACTGAACCGGCGACTTCGAGACAGACGTCCACCCCGCGCATCTCTCGACGTGATGTTCGACGTGCGCTGTTCAGTAATGACCCGATCACACCGACCGCGGACGGCTACACGTGGATTCTCGCCTCTGATCTGTGGAACGAGCGCCTCAACCGCAAGCGATTGCAATACCGACTTCAGGGTCTCCGGGTTGAGGTCATCGCCGATTCAACCGGACGCGGAAGCACTGCATACCGCCTCATTGCCGGTCACTTTAAGACGATCGGCGAGGCTCTCATTGCTCGATCGATGCTGGAGAAAACGGATACGCACCTACAGCTGCACGCCTTTGCCCCAAACGGGCTGCAACTCGCCGTCGCCCAGTTCGCGGATGCACTCGATCAACTTAGCCCTGCCGAACGGGCAGGTCTCGATGTGCGCTCGATAATGGATACCATGATCGCGGAGAAAACAGAGCCGGCTGCCGCAGACCGGGGCGACCAAGAACTTGGGGAGGCGACATCCCCCGTAGCTACGACATCATCTGACATGGAGGCATCCACGCCTGCACCAGCTGTCACGCAGCCGTCTTGGTGGACGCTCGAACATTGGGAATTTCCGGTCTGGGTCTGGTTTCTCGGAGGAATCGTTGTCGCGTCCGGGTTGAGTACGATCGTTTTGATACTGTATGGTCGACGGTCGGCCCGCCATCCCATACCTCAACCTCAGGCGGCAAAAAAAGCCGCGCCGCCGACCGGTCTCCGGATCGATCGGCGGCCGCTTCACATGCTAGCATCGATGCTCCACAGGCTGCCGCACCTGAATCCATACCAGACGATGCACCAATCAGCGACGAGCGGGATCTAGAAGAATCGCCGACCAATCCACCTTCTCTCACATCGGGCCGAGACGACGCTGATTCCGAAGCGAGTCACGCCGTCTTGGAATGGCCCGATGATAAAGATGAAGACGCACCCTCTCTTCCCATCGAAGCGTTTCACATCGTCGCCCCGAAGGAGGACGGACCACCCCCGTCCTATTGGCCACATCCATCGACATGGAGTGTACCCGGATCTAAATGGGACGACCTCAATGAATCCGATTCGCCTCCAGATCCCCGCCGCGATCCCGGCCCAGACGACGAAACGGGAAGGCACTCGACCTGACAAAACGAACGACCACACGATCACGACCCAAAACCTTATAATAGCCTTATATTTTTCGAAAAGGTACATCTCAGGGTTGAGAATACTTGATGCTTACTTCATATTACCCCGTAATAATACGTGTTGGAAGTCTATGATACTTTTGCAATGTCTGAGACTGCATCTGATCCGTTTGCCCTGAGTGACGAAGAACTGCTCGAGGAGATTGAACAGCTCGACCGAAGAGGGGCGAACACGGAAACCATCGTCGAAACGCTCGAAATTCGGTATGGTCGCCACCGGGTCGGCCGACACCAACTGGTGAGCGCGATTCAGCGGCTCATCCATCGAGAGAATTGAATGGCTTTCTCTCATCGAAGCAGATTCACACTGGATCGGTCCCCTCGGCCGCAGTCTCATGTCACGTGTACTCGTATGCGGATCTGTCATCGGCAATGCGGATTTATATTTTCCCACCCGTTGCCGGTGGCAACAACCTCGCTGCTGACCTACTCATCGATCCGATACCATGGCCAAGCGTACATCTGACCCCTTTTCTCTCAGCGACGAAGAACTGCTCGACGAGATCACGTCTCTGCACGAGCAGGGCCACGATGCGGAGGAAATCACTCGCGCACTCGAAGAGCAGTACGGAACGTCGCGCGTCGATCGGTACGACCTCGTGAGCGTCATCCTGCACCTCGTCAACCGGTAGGAACAGTACATTCTCGCGGGGCTTCGAGCCGAAAATCGGCACGTCGACGTAACTTTTCGTCGGGATGTGCCGTATAGAATGGACCCGTGTATTTTGCCTCGTCCCGCAGGATGTACTCTATGGATCTAGACCCGACGCTCCTGACGTGGATCTTCTTCGTCGGTGGCCTTCTCCTCCTCTTCCTTGAGGTCTTCATCCCCGGTGGGGTTGCCCTGTTTCTTGGCCTTGGCGGCATTCTCGTAGCCGGTCTACGAGCCGCCGGCCTGCTGGTCGACCCGATGACGGCGTTCATCGCCTGGTCTCTGCTTTCGGCTGGCCTGACGGTCGCCCTTCGCCCAATTGCCCTTCGTCTGTTTGGAGGCGAATCGACCATCGGCATTACAGACGAAGACGCCGAAACAATGGGACAGACCGTCACGGTGCTCGAAGAGATCGGTGAAGACAAAACGGGCCGCGTACGATTTCGCGGAGCCGCCTGGGATGCCCGAACGCTGGAAGGCACGCTGCCTGAGGGCGCAGAAGGTCGGATCGTCTACCGCGACAACTTGACGTGGGTCGTCGAACCAACCGATCACTCCGACCTGGATCACGAATTTGGAGATGCACTGGCGTCGGATAAGGTACCGATCGACACCAGCTCCTCTGATTCGACACAGAACAGCGACACCACATCCAGCGGTGACACCGATGCCGAAGATACTGGGCAGCAGACACGGTCTCGGCAACGCTCGTAGCGTCCCTTTCGCGTCGAGCACGTAACGGATTCAGCTGTACAGACGTATTATTTATTACATGGAGGCGGTATCGAATTCCGCCCCCTCTTCCCTTCGAACATCCCCACGCGGATGTCTTCCTTCTCTCCTCCTCGCTAGCTGCATACACCTGTCATGGCTTTTACAATTCTGGCCGTCGGTGCGGTGGCCCTCTTCATTGTCTGGAACACCTTCATCATCGTGCAAACGCGCGAGGAGGTGATTCTCGAACGCTTCGGAAAGTATCACGCGACCCTGACCGCGGGATTTCACTTCGTCACGCCCTTTGTGGATCGCGTTGCCTATCGGCAGGAAATCCGCGAGCAGGTTCTCGACGTGCCGCACCAAAAGTGCATCACGAAAGATAACATTGAGGTTGACGTCGATGGCATCATCTACCTCAAGGTGATGGATGCTGAGAAGGCGAGCTACGGCATCAACGATTATCGCCTTGCCGCTGTCAACCTCGCGCAGACGACGATGCGTAGCGAGATCGGGAAAATCACGCTCGACGACACCTTCTCGGAGCGCGACGCGATGAATGATGCTATCGTTGCGGAACTCGACAAGGCCTCGAATCCCTGGGGCGTGAAGGTCATGCGCTACGAAATTAAGGACATCCAGCCGTCTCAGGACATCGTCCTCACGATGGAGCAGCAGATGGAGGCAGAACGTGAGAAGCGCGCCGAAATCGTAGCCTCATCCGGTGAACGTGATGCCCGAATCAATACGTCCGAGGGCGATCGGCACGCATCGATCCTTCGCTCGGAAGGCACACGACAGAAGCGAATCAACGAAGCGAAAGGCGAGGCAAAAGAGATGGAACTGATCGCGGCTGCGTCGGCCCGAGGCATTGAGCGCGTCGCGCAGGCCATCTCCCAGCCCGGCGGTTCCCTGGCCGTGAAGATGCGCCTGACGGAGCAGTTCATCGACCGCCTCGGCTCGGTCATCGACGGAGCAAACATCAGCGTTCTTCCCGTCGAAGCCGCCAATATGAAGTCCTTCTTCGAGGGGGCCTCGAAAGTTACGGATGGCGTGAAAGGTCACAAGTAGCACGCCTCCTCCTCTCCGCCTTTCACCCTTACCTCCTTTTTGAGATATGTTTGAGATTCTAAATGACATAGCAATCGTCATCGGATGGTTGCTACTCGTGTTCGTCATCTACAAATTCGTTCGCGCCATCCGCATCGTACCGCAGCAGAATGCGTACGTCGTCGAGCGGCTTGGCAAATACACACGCACGTTGCAGCCGGGCTTCCATGCGCTCGTGCCATTCATCGACAAAGTGCCGTATCAGCAGGATCTGCGGGAGCAAGCGATTCCCGTCGAGCCGCAGGATTGCTTTACGATGGATAACGTTCGCGTCCGCGTCGATGGCGTGATCTACCTGAGCGTCAGCAACCCTGAGAACGCGAGCTACGGCGTCACGGACTACCGCCGCGCCGCCATCCAGCTGGCCCAGACGACGACCCGCTCGGTCATCGGCCGGATGGAGCTGGACACCACGTTTCAAGAACGCGCACTGATCAGCCGATCGGTGGTCGATGTCCTTAGTGAGGTTGAGGAAGCCTGGGGCATTAAGGTCCACCGCTACGAGATCAAGAACATCGACACGCCGCGGACGGTGCAGAAAGCAATGGAGCGGCAGATGACCGCCGAACGAGAGCGGCGCGCCGTGGTCGCCCGCTCGGAAGGTGAGCAGCGCTCGACCGTCAACGATGCGGAAGGTATCAAGCAGGAGGTCATCAACAAGTCCGAAGGTGAAATGCAGCGCCGGATCAACGAGGCCGAAGGTCGCGCCGAGGAGATCGAGGCGATTGCAGAAGCCACCGCGCAGGCGATCGAAGAGGTCGCACGCGCTGTGACGGCACCGGGCGGCGAGGAGGCCGTGAAGCTGCGTCTGGCCGAGCAGTACCTCAACACGATCGCGAAGCTCGGCAAGGAGAACAACGAAGTCCTGCTTCCGGCCGACCTCACGCGCTACGACTCAGTCATCGGTGGGCTCGCCCTCGACGACTTCACGCTGCACACGGGCGATGGGGCCCTGAGCGCTCCCACCCCGCGTGGCGACGGGTCGAAGGGAGAAACACCCAGTAGCTCCGGCGACGAGTAGCAAAAGCAACGTGGCCTGACCGAGCCTTGGCTTCTGTCCAATCGCTCACGGCACACATTCGAAGGGTCTCCGCGACGACGAGCGGAGACCCTTCTCTTTACCCACTTCCGATACTCGACGTTGAATCGGAAAATGGACGTTTTGACACCGCGCAACAGCCATCACACCCCAACGGATGCGATTCGACGACAAAGACGCGGCCCGGCAGTACGTGTGGGACACGCTCGACGATGAAGGAATTGCCCGGTTCCCGTTTCCACCCCACGGACGAATCCCGAACTTTAAGGATGCTTCTGTCGCGGCGAAACGGCTCTTCGATCACCCGATCCTGGCCGATGCCCACAGCATCAAGGTCAACCCGGATAGTCCGCAGCGGTACGTCCGCATCGAAGCCCTGAAGCGAGGCATTGTCGTGTATGTGCCGACCCCACGCTTGCGAGGCGGATTCAAGAAGCTCGACCCCGCCGTGATCCCCGCTGAGAAGCACTCGAAGGCTGCCAGCCTCTCGAACATGGACACGTGGGCAGAGCCCGTCGATCTAAACGAGCTGCCGCAGCTCGACGCAATCGTGACAGGCTCTGTGGCTGTGACCCGCGACGGCCGGCGCTGCGGAAAGGGCGAGGGCTATAGCGACCTGGAGTATGCGATTCTGCTCGAACTCGGCCACGCCCTCGTTCCCGTCGCCACGACCGTCCACCCCCTGCAGCTCGTCGAAGATGTCCCGACGGACGCGCACGACCTACCGCTCACCGTCATCGTCACGCCCGACTCAACGATCGAAATCGACGACCCGCCCGCGCCGCCGACCGGCCTTGACTGGGCCGCACTGACCGAGGCTGACCTTGAGGAGATGCCGATTCTGCGGGAACTGAAGCGGTAAGCCACACCGTCACTGTTATTCAGGAAACTCGATACCGCGCAGGGGGACGTGCGTCGTCAACCAGACATCCCCGGCGGTCCGAAAGAACGGGTGTCCATCCGCGTGAAGAGCGCCGGCGTGAATCTCAAGCACGACGGGTTCACCGTGGCGCCGAGCAACGTCGACAGCACGTTCGGTATCGACCGACAGATGCACGTACTGGCGCGACTGCGGGCGAAGCCCGTCTTCTCGAATCGATGAAAGTGCCCGTCGGGCCGTACCGTGGTAGAGCGTAGCCGGTGGAGCCTCCGGTTCGACGCCGAGGTCGACATCGATCGAGTGTCCGTAGTTCGCCCGAATGCGCCCGTCCTGGATGGAGAAGCGATCCTTATCGGTATCTCGCCGGACGCGCTGAACCAGTTCCCAGCTAATGGAGCGTCCGTTTTCTCGGGCCTTCTGGATCAGCGTCTCGACGCGGGCCCATCCGCTTGCATCCAGGTCAAGTCCGATCGCTCCGGGATCGTGCCGTAGCACGTAGCTCAAAAATCGGCTTATAGACTCAACATCACTCATTCTTTCATAGCCGGTCCTTGTGCCTTCTTCGGAGGAGCGGATACCCATCACCGGAGGCCGTCGATCCCAGACAGACCTATATTCTCACCGACAGGCGGCACGGCCTAAGAAGAGGGAACCGACGCCCCGAGATTTATCGCTGCACCTGGATCGGGGTAAGCATATCCTGCGAGACATCGACCCGCATCGCCTCGAACGTCCCGTCCATTGTCGTTGCAAACGGTTCCGGCTCGAAGCTCGAGTCGTCGGGCGAATCGACGGGCTGAGCGAAGTCGAGCGTGAGCGCCTGAACCGTCGTAAATCGAAACGAGCCGAATACACCCTCGCTCGTTACGCGCTCCACCGTGATGGTCCCCGAGATGGCGGGAGCCATCCGAAGAGCCGTGGCTCTCGCCTCCGTGTAGGTCGCAAAGGGCGATGACATCGACGGATCGGTAATGCCGCCCCCGGCTACCGTCATCAGCAGGTTCGGAAGATCATATTCTCCCGGCGTGGGGTCGGTCGCACCCGGCAAATACAGCAGAATGGCCTCGGCGCTTCCAGTTCTGATTGTCCGGCTTTCATCAGCCGTCGCGAGTACGATCGCCGTGCCCATCTGCTCACCCGAGACGGTTGGCACGCCCCACGTGTAGCTCGATGTATCGGGCATCATGCCTCCGGGAATCGCGGCAGACGATTGCGTCATTTGCGCGCTCCCGGTCAGGGTTGCTGTCGTGTCGCCCGTGACAGAGGCGGTAAATGAAGCGGACGGCGTGGGTTCCGGGGCGCCGGATCCGTCACACCCAGATGTGAATGGCAATGCGACAACGAAGAGAAAAGCTAGCGCGGTATGGCGTAGGATTTGAACCGAGCGTGTCATAACAGAGACCTGCCGGGAACGAGGATTGGTGACGGATCGGGAATGATACTAGAGACGGGTACAGCGCGGCTTCTTAATCCACACCCCGTAGACATCACGGTACACCCGCCAAGATACAACTCGACGTTGCAATAAAAAAACCATTTTAATGACGCAATGTAGTCAATACACAGTGCTTCATTCCTTTGACCACGATGCTACTGGCACGTAAAAGGCATAGCGCGCGACGACTCGGAGTGGTACTCTCGTGCTGAACTCGTTTCTCCACCGGCGCCCCCTTATCTTTGTTTTGACGAATCGAGCTTGCGGTTCCCCCGTCGATCGCCCCGTACCGTGACGGCACGAACGAAGTCTCGGAGCTTTATCCCCTTCTGCTCTCTCCAGATGTACGCAGTTATGACTCGACGTATCTCGTTTTACTCAGCGAGCCTGATCTTACTCCTCTTCGCAACCGCTCTTGCTGGCTGTGTCAGCACGAAGGAGCGGTATCAACGCGTTCAGAAATACGAGAAACAAGGAAAGCCGGTCGCAGCGGCCTTCGAGATGGTGAAGGTGCTGGACGATGATTCGAGCTGGCCGAATGGTCGGCAAGAGCTGAACGAACTGGCGCAGGCCGGAATGGACATGCTGATGGAAACCTCGCGCCAGAAGCTGTCGCAGAACGCTCCCCTCGACGCCCTGGGCGCACTTGACCGAATTGACAACCTCCGGTCTGCATGCCGCTCCGTTTCTGTTTCCGTCAACGAACCGACGGGGTATCGATCGCTTCGACGGGAAGCGGTGGACGAATCATTTGCCTATCTAATGGACCGCGGGGAGAATGCAGAAACGGACGGGCGATGGTCCGTAGCAGCGGACGCCTACGAGAATGCCCGAGAGTTTGCACCGACGAACGAAGCGCTCCGTGAGATCGACGCACGTCAGGCCGATGTGTACATGGCCTGGGCCGAGATGGACATGGATCAGGGGGCGTATCGATCCGCCTTCGACCGAGCAGATGTCGCTGCCAGCTACGTGTCCGAGGCGAGTCCGATGATCGAAAATGTCGAGGCCCTGCAGGACGCCGCCGTCGCGCGTGGAACGAAGGTGACGGCATTCCTTCCCCTCTGGCAGACTCGCCAGGCCGGTGCCGCGTTGCCACCGGACTTCCTCCGGGAAGTCAACGATGTCCTCAACCTCCGCTATTGGTCTAAGCCCCCGATCTTTATCGCCTCCGTCCCGCCGGTGCCAACGCGCAGGGCGGTGCGCCGTGATGACCTTGACCGAACCATCCTCTCCCGAAAACAGGCGTCACGCATCGGACGCATCCTGGAATCGGACCTTGTGGTCACAGGCGAAATTGTGGAATTTCGGGAGGAGCGCGATGACATCGAAAGCGTCACGCAGACCGCCCAGTGGTCGGTGTCCACTCCCGACGGCCGGGAAGCGACCCGAGGGCGCTCCGGGACCGGTCCGAGGGACACCACATTCGTCGTCAAAGAATACGACCGAGAGCTTTACGCGACGATAGAGATCCGCGTCATCGACACACGATCCGGGCGCACGTTATCCGCGAACACGATTGGCGTTGATGTCGAAGACCGGATGGTACGCGGCGAATTTTCGGGCGACTGGCGAAACCTTGACCTGAGCGGGATGGAGCTGAGTCTTTTCCACCCGGAGGACCTGCGAGCACAGGAACGCGAGCTCGAACTTAAACTGGCCGATGCGCTGGCCGATGCGGTTGCCCGCGAAACGTTCGATGACCTCGTTCAGACGATTCGGTAGACGGATTCGGGATTGGGGATTGAGAATTCTGGACTCCGGATTGAGGATTCCGGGTTGAGGGCTAGCTACCGGACTGTTTGATTTCCCACCGGAATATCTTCGTATGTCATCGAGAAACAGACCTTGTACGTCTCATGCGTCTCGGGAATGAGGCGTTATCCTCGAACATGACGCACTCTCACACTCACATACCCCCATCCTCCCGTCCATTTCGGAGCAGCCGCGCCGCGGAATACTGAAATGACATACCCCCAATGAAAGGGTCCGGTAGGTAAGATTGGGGGTTCTGGATGTTGGATTGCTTGCGGTTAATCGTCTTCGCCCATCCGACGGCGCCGCGGAGGCCATTACCGAACACAAAAAGAATAGCCCACCTGTCATCCTCCAAACGAGGAGACGGGTGGGCTATTTCTCGTTCGCAGCAATCGGAGTAGAGGGGCGCTGCCAACCTAACCTTGTTGCTTGAACACCCGTGGCTCAGTCGTTGAGACCGACGCGATCGAAGATGCGGTCGACGTTGCGGATGTGATAGCTGGGGTCGAAGGCGTCCTCAATGTCGTCGGACGCGAGCACGTCGGTGATTTCCTCGGCCTCCGCGACAATATCTTGGAACGGCCGCTCTTCTTCCCAGGCCTGCATTGCGAGTGGCTGGACGCGGTCGTACGCCTCTTCGCGAGTGAGCCCCTTGTCGATCATCTTGAGCATCAGGCGCTGGCTGTTGTACAGCCCATACGTCATCTCCATGTTGGAGCGCATCCGCTCTTCCTTCACGACCAGGCGGTCGATGATGCCGGAAAAACGGCGGAGAGCGTAGTGCAGCAGCGTCGTCGCATCCGGCAGCACGACGCGTTCCACCGAGGAGTGGCTGATGTCGCGCTCGTGCCATAGCGCGACGTTCTCGTACTCGCTGACCATGTAGCCCCGCAGGAGCCGCGCGCACCCGCTGATATTTTCGGACCCGACTGGATTCCGCTTGTGTGGCATGGCGGAAGAGCCTTTCTGGCCCGAGCCGAACGATTCTTCGACCTCGCGGACCTCACTCCGCTGTAGGTGACGAATCTCGACCGCCATCTTCTCGAGCGTGGAGCCGATTCCTGCGATGACGCTGAGGTAGTTTGCGTGACGGTCGCGCGAAAGCACCTGCGTAGAAATCGGTGCGGGACGCAGGCCAAGCCGCTCGCAGGTCAGGCGCTCGACTTCGGGCGGAATGTGGGCGAACGTGCCCACGGCACCGGACAGCTTCCCGACGCGCATCTCTTCGGCCGCCTGCTCGAACCGCTCGCGCTGCCGCTTCATCTCGTCGTAGTACCGCGCCATCTTGAGCCCGAAGGTCGTCGGCTCCGCATGGACACCGTGCGTACGCCCCATTGTCAGCGTGTGCTTGTGCTCCTTGGCCTTTGACACCAGAGCCTCCAGCGTTCGATCAATCTGCGTGCGGAGCAGGCTGTTCGCCTTTTTCAGACGAACCATGTAGGCTGTGTCCACCACGTCGGTGCTCGTCAGGCCGTAATGCACCCACTTCTTCTCCGGTCCAAGCGTCTCACTCACTGCCCGCGTGAAGGCGACGACATCGTGCTTGGTCTCCTTCTCAATCTCGTGGATCCGATCGACGTCAAAGCTCGCTTCCGCGTACAGCGTCTCCACGTCTTCGGGCGGAATTGCGCCAATTTCCGACCATGCAGCACAGGCTGCAAGCTCCACATCCAGCCATGATTCGTATTGCTTCTCTTCACTCCAGAGGGCGCCCATCTCCGGGCGTGTATATCGATCGATCATTCAGACTCGGGGCGTTGTCAGCGACAGGCAAAAGGCGAGGGACGTACCGCTTCAAGGTAACGGACTCGCCGCCCCGAATGCCAACCTCAATTTGCAATCTGTGTGAGGAGATGCCCGTCCAAATAACGAAAGCAGGGTTCAAGACTCAGGTCCGAAACGCGGTGCATTTCACTACCAAAGTGAGTACGCCAGAAGCTTCATCCAAACGGATCATGCCGTTCCGAACTCACGAAACGGACGTGACACATGTACATTTTACCCATGTCGAGTTTATGAACGTACAGGAATTAAGCCGTGCCAAAGCTCGATGTTACAATTCTACTGTAGAATTATATAATTTCCGAGAATACAAAGATAATATTTTCATGAGTGTTAAGTGGCTGTTAGGCTTTTGTCCAGCAATCGTCAAGGATCGTCGGAGAAAAGGCGAAGTTCGCCCGGCGCGGCGTATTCATCGGAGAATGCGTCGTTATCCACCTCTTACGAACTAGTACGGATCTCTAATATGCAGAACCAGCTTACGAGAATATTTTTAGGGAGTGGTCTAGCTCTCCTTCTTGTCCTCGCAGGATGCGACACGTCCGGACCGCAAGTCGCCCCCTCGGATGAAGAAGCCCCTTCTACCCCGAATGTAATTTCGGGACAGTACATCGTCGTGCTTAGCGGCACACCGTCAAAATCAGCAACGGATGTTCGCTCGGTCGCGACCTCCCTGCTCGGGAAGTCCGGTCAGCTCGGCGCGGTGTACTCCAATGCGCTCGATGGATTCGTGGCTCGCGGACTGTCTGACGCCCAAGTTGAGCAGATTGAAAGCGATCCTCGCGTTGATTACGTCGAGAAGGATCGTGTCGTCCAGCTTGCCCCGCCGGATGGTAAAGGACCCGGTGGCGATGACGGTGGCTCGACCGGACAGGTTACGCCGTACGGCACGACTCGCGTCGGTGGCCCCGCTGACGGTACCGGCCTGACTGCCTGGGTCATTGACAGCGGTGTTGACCTGGATCACCCCGACCTTAACGTCGATGCGTCGCGTAGCGCCACGTTTTTCGCGAAAGGCAAAGACTCAAAGTCGGCCGATGACGGAAACGGCCACGGCTCCCACGTCGCTGGTACGATCGGCGCCCTCAACAATGACATCGGTACCGTCGGCGTTGCAGCCGGTGCCACGATCGTCGGCGTGAAGGTCCTCGACAGCCGTGGCAGCGGTTCCTACTCTGTCGTGATCGACGGCGTCGACTACGTCGCAGCCAACGCATCCGCCGGTGATGTCGCCAACCTGAGCCTCGGCGGCCCGACGTCTGACGCGCTCGACACGGCCGTGAAGAACCTCGCCGACCAGGGTGTTCTTGTCGCTCTCGCTGCGGGTAACTCCGGCGAAGACGCCAATCTCTCCTCGCCCTCGCGCGTCGAGTACCCGGGCGTCTACACCGTCTCCGCAATGGACGACACCGACTCCTTCGCCTCGTTCTCGAACTTCGGCAACCCGCCGATCGAGTTTGCTTCGCCTGGCGTCGATGTTGAGTCCACGTACAAAGACGGCGGCTATGCCACGCTCAGCGGCACGTCGATGGCCAGCCCGCACCTCGCTGGTATCCTGCTTATCACCGGCGCCAACCCGCCGACCGATGGCACCGTGAACAATGATCCGGACGGCGACGCCGATCCGATCGCCACGCTCTAGTGCGCTGGTTTCACCCCCAATCCGGCGTATTCCGGATGGCACGGCAGCCCCTTTTCGAGGGGGCTGCCGTTTCTTATTTGATCGAGTGGGACCATATCGGCGTATCGAAATCCGCCTATACTCGTCTAAAGACATGAATGCATTGCTCGCGGTCCCCCACCATATATTCCGCCGGACGACGACAGTAGTATCACATTTAATGTTCGCCTCATCATCTCTCCCTTATAATTTCAATCCGCCTTCACTGACGCGCTGTTCGCATGGGCCCCCACGCCCCATCGCCTACTCACGCAACGCGTGCCGACTGCTACATCAACCGCAGTGGGCTGAAGGTATCTCTCGCTACTTCATTGATGCTTCTCTCTGATTATGATATCTCCCATCAGTACACGCGGGGTGACCTACACCCTGTTATTACTTCTTCTCGTGTTCACCGCGTGCGATAACGCGTCGCCGGTCGAACCACAGGATTCCTCCGCGAACGTGGAGTCTTCTACGTATAGCAAATCCGCATCCTCTGGCGACGCCATTCCTGGACAGTACATTGTCATCTTCAACGATGGCGTCAACCAGCCACGAGCAAAGGCACAATCACTTTCGAAAGCCCATGGTGGTGACATCGGCTTCGTCTACGAGACGGCGGTGAAGGGCTTCTCCATTCGTGCATCCGAACAGGCGGCAAACGCTCTCGCCAAGAACCCGAACGTCTCCTACGTGGAGGCGGACCGACGTGTACACGCGATCGGTACGCAGAGCCCTGCCACGTGGGGACTTGACCGGTCGGACCAGCGGGACCTCCCGCTTGACGACAGTTACTCGTACAATGCGACGGGAGCAGGTGTCAATGCGTATATCCTCGATACCGGCATCCGCACCTCACATAACGACTTCGGCGGGCGAGCAACCGTCGGGTTTGACGCCATCGGAGACGGTCAAAATGGACAAGACTGCAACGGACACGGCACGCACGTCGCCGGCACTGTAGGTGGCGCAACGTATGGTGTCGCTAAAGACGCGAGCCTGGTTGCAGTGCGCGTCCTCGATTGTGAGGGTGGCGGCTCGATCAGCGGCGTCATCGCCGGCGTCGACTGGGTGACGGCGAACGCTCAGCAACCGGCCGTGGCCAACATGAGCCTCGGCGGCGGGACGAGCACGTCGCTCGATGACGCGGTTCGCAACTCCATTTCCTCCGGCGTCCAGTATGCTATCGCTGCTGGAAATGGTGACTTCCTCGGTCGCGAGCAGGATGCGTGTGACGGCTCCCCGAGCCGCGTCACCGAAGCGATGACCATTAGCGCGACCGACGACACCGACACCAAAGCCTCATTCGCAAATTACGGC
This sequence comes from Longibacter salinarum, assembly GCF_002554795.1. NCBI lineage: Bacteria > Pseudomonadati > Rhodothermota > Rhodothermia > Rhodothermales > Salisaetaceae > Longibacter > Longibacter salinarum. The sequence continues at coordinate 46,704 of NZ_PDEQ01000009.1, forward strand.
TCATGCGTCGACTTCTTCGCTCCGGGCGTTGACATTACGTCGGCCTGGATCGGCAGCGACGGGGACACCAATACCATCAGCGGGACATCGATGGCCGCCCCGCACGCAGCCGGCGCAGCCGCGCTCTACCTCGAGTCGAACTCGTCGGCGAGCCCGACGCAAGTACGCGACGCTCTATACAACGCCACTACCAAAGGAATCGTCGCCGATGCGAATACCGCGAACAATGACCTCCTCTACACGCTCGACTTTAGCGGCGACGGCGGAGGCGATGACGGAACCTCGAATGCGGCACCGACAGCAGACTTCAGCGCGTCCACGGATGGCCTGACGGCATCCTTCTCGGATCTCTCCAGCGATAGCGATGGATCGATTAGCAGCTGGAGCTGGGACTTCGGCGACGGGTCGACCTCGACGGCACAAAACCCATCGCATACCTACGGCGCATCGGGCGACTACAGCGTCACGCTCACCGTAACCGATGATGACGGCGCGACCGACTCGGCCTCACAGACCGTGAGCGTGTCGGACGGCACGACGGAGATTACGCTCTCGTCTAGCGGGTTCAAAAACCGCGGACGTCATCAGATCGAGCTGACGTGGAGCGGTGCATCCTCGGCCGACGTGGACGTCTACCGTAACGGTTCGCTGATTACAACGACCGCCAATGACGGCTCGTTCGTGGACTCGACAAATAACCGAGGCGGTGGATCGTACACACACACCGTGTGCGAAGCGGGCACAAATACCTGCTCGAACACGACAACGACGACGTTCTAATCGGGGACCTCACGTGCCTGCTGGCTCGCCGTCTTGTCGATGCGTGCCGCATGTACATCCTTGATACGCCCCGTTTCGGCGGCGGTCTTCCTTCGAAGGCCGCCGCTTTTTCTATGTGCCAGATAACGACTCACGTCGAATCTGAGTTTTTGTACACAACCCGATGCCCGTTTGTTGATCCCACGAACATGATAGATACGTGGATCACGCGTGCACCCCGACATTCGGATAGACGCAAATGGTAATAATTTCTGAACCGAAAGCTCCAGCATGAGACGCTGGCAGAGCGGAATCAGAGGCCGATTCGACGTTTCGCATCAATGAACCCGGCGAAGCATGACATAAGTCAATTTTACTCAAACGGTATCTTTTCACGTAAATAATACCCACCCCGCCTAAAGCCAGACCTAAGGTTCCCGTCACGTCTGTGTATATTCGACTAAAGATAAAGTTTTGGTTTCGTAACTATGACCGATCCGTTAAGATTGTTAGTGCTTTCGAGGAAATAAGAGCGGGGCTGACTCATCCATTGGCTTTAGGCAAATGAGCCTAGTGAGGCCTGCGCTTATTTCCGGACACGCGATGCTAATCATTTTCTTCCCTCTGTATGAAATTTGCTTCCGCACTACGGCGCGGTCTCGCCTTGAGCGTGATGGCGCTGCTGCTATTCACAACGGCGTGCGACTCGCCGTCACCCACTGCTACTTCCGAATCGCAAAAACCGAATGTAGAGTCTTCGCTCTCCAAGGAGGCCCCAGCTGACAAACCCGGTGCAACGGAGCTTCCGGGCGAAGAAACGTCTGAGCCGATTCCCGGCCAGTACATCGTCGTCCTGAAAGACGGTGCCGTTGCAGCCAAGAGTGATGCTGCCGTTCGCTCGGTCGCAACCTCGCTTCTCGGCAAGTCGGCGGACCTGCAGTACACGTACACCACCGCCCTTCAGGGATTCACCGCGGCGGGCGTGTCGGAGAAACAGGCTGATATGCTGTCCTCCGACTCGCGCGTCAAGTTCGTTGAGCAGGACCGTACGGTGCATGCCTACGCCACGCAGTCCGGCGCCACATGGGGCTTGGACCGAGTGGATGCACGCTCCGGCACGGATGGCGACTACAACTACACGGCTACCGGTGCTGGCGTGAACGCCTACATCATCGATACCGGCATCCTGCCGACGCATAACGACTTTAGCGATGCGTCGACGTTCTATGATGCCTTTAATGACGGCCAGAATGGCGTCGACTGCAACGGACACGGCACCCACGTCGCCGGTACGGTTGGTGGCACCGAGTACGGCGTTGCAAAAGACGCTTCGCTCTACGGCGTCCGCGTGCTGGACTGCTCCGGCGGTGGTACGCTCTCGAGCGTGACCAACGGTGTCGACTACGTAGCGCAGAACCACACGAAGCCGGCCGTGGCCAACATGAGCCTCGGCGGTGGCGCCAGCTCCTCGATCGATAACGCCGTGCAGGGCCTGATCAATGCGGGCGTGACGACGGTCGTGGCTGCCGGTAACTCCGACACCGACGCCTGCAACCAGTCGCCTGCCCGCCTGGCAGATGCGATCACGGTTGGTTCCACGACATCGTCGGATTCACGCTCCTCGTTCTCGAACTACGGTTCGTGCGTTGACATCTTCGCTCCGGGCTCGAACATCACCTCGGCCTGGTACACGAGCGACAGCGCAACGAACACGATCTCGGGTACGTCGATGGCCTCACCTCACGTTGCAGGTGGCGCCGCACTCTACCTCGAGAATAACCCGGGTGCGTCTCCTTCGCAGGTTGCCAATGCACTGACCAGCACGGCAACGCAGGGTGCGATTTCGGGCGTAAATGGTTCGCCGAACCTGCTGCTCTACTCGCTGCTCACCGGTGACGGTGGCGACGGCGGAGACGGTGGTGACGATGGCGGCGACGATGGCGGTAGCGGTGATGCACCATGCACCAGCTGCGACATCTACAGCGGCACGCTCAGCGGGAGTGGCGACAACGACATCCAGCCCGACGGCACGTACTACGCCGGCGATGGAGTCGAAAACGGCTACCTCCGCTCCAGCAACGGTGACTTCGACCTCTACCTCTACAAGTGGAATGGGTACAGCTGGTCGCAGGTCGCAAGCTCGACGTCCACGGATTCCAACGAGGACATCGAGTACAGCGGTAGCTCCGGCTACTTCTACTGGGAGATCTACTCCTACAGCGGCAGCGGATCGTACGACTTCTACCTCGACTAGAGGTCCACGATCGTTGACGCTCATCCACCGGATCTCGTAAGAGAGCGGTTGATGACAAAAACGAGGCGGCTCGTCCCTTCGAAGGGCGAGCCGCTTTTTTATTATACCAACACACCCAAACGTCAAACGCCGGACACCCTCGAGGGGCATCCGGCGCAGACGGCAAGCAGTGAGTGAAGGTGGGGACTAGTGGCGCAGTTGACAGGGCTTGATTCTGCCTGCGCCTGTTTGTGATGAACGTATTATAAACGTATAACGCAGAAACGATAAAGTAAACCCCTCCTCGCGACCGACGCCGATGTATAAAGATCCTCACGATCGGTGCCTACCGTCCGACGGATGGTTCTTCGCCCTCCAGGTGCCGTCACAGCACCGGGTATGATCGAACAGCGACCACCACGTCCCCTATGCCGGCGCTATCGATCCGAGTCCGCGCGGCAGCGACAGAACGACCCACCTTCTCTCTGTCCACGGCCTCGATCTTCCGCAGCCCTGCGTTTACCGAGGCGTTCGAACGGTCCCTGCGTGCCCGCGACATACAGAACGGGCCAATGACTCTCTCGAATCACCGGCCCGCAGTAAGTACCGCAGGTGATGGGCCTGACCCGTTCACCCACCGCACCCTGAATGTCGGCGATTTTAGTAACCATTCGGGGCATAGACGGCATATCCACGCGGCGGTGCCCACAGGTCGACGTTTCCGCTACCGTCCGTCCATTTATCCTGCGGCTGCGATCCGCCATTCCAGGCATAAGCGTGCAGCTGTGTGTTCGCCCACTTCGTATTGATGGTCACGCCCTTCCAGCTGTCCGGGTTGTCGTTCAAGACGAGCACAAGGCCCGGATCGCCGTTCCGCTGAATGATGTAGAGGTCCGGCGCAGAATGGAGCAGCGACGTGGAGCCGGCCGCGAGGTTCTGGTATACCCACACGAGCTGTTTGATACCGGTGGCCGAATTCCGCTGGGCGAGGTTGTAGTTGAAGTAGTCTTTCCAGAAAACTGTCGGCAGCCCCTCATGCGTCAGGATGACCGAATACGCCATCATTTTGTCCGTGAGGATCGGCGCGTCCTTGTCGGTGTCGTGGTTGGACACGAAGGTAACGGTATTGAACGGGTGATCCCAGAGCAATCCCGCGCCCCATAGATTCCGAAGGTCGTAGCCGCCGCTCGTGTTGTTGGCCATATCCTTCAGTGCAAAATGCAGCGGAAAGTCGAAGGCGCTCGCCGAGTAGTTGATGTCGTTCAGCCACTGACTGAGCTTCGACTTGTTGCCGTCGTAGTACTCACCGACACCGAACCCGCCGACGGCCCCCTGAAGTTGCTCGATATACTGCGGATTGATGCCCTTGACGAAGTCATAGCGCCACCCGTCGTATCCGAGTGAGTCGAGGAACTGCTGGTAGTCCTCCACCTCATCATACGTCGCGGGATTCGCGTGGGCGAGGTCCGGAAAGCCTGCGAACGTTCCTGCATCCGCCTGTTCGAATGTCGAGGGATGAAAGTTGTCGTAGTTGAACTGAATGCGGCCGCTCTTCGGGCGAAACTTCGTGTACGTGTCGGTCCCGGTATTCGGGTTGTACTCGAGCTGTCCGCCGGACATGTGATTCACCACGATGTCGGCGATCACGTCCATGTTGTTGCTGTGAGCCGTGCTGATGAGCGACTCGAGTTCCTGCCGGCTGCCAAACCAAGTTTCAGTTCCCATCTTCTGATTATACTCGCCGAGGTCGTAGTAATCGTACGGGTCGTAGCCCATGGACGGGTCGTTCTGCGCTTTCGATGCCGGCGGCAGCCAGATCTCCGTGAAGCCGTCGCTGGCAAGGGTCGGAATCTTGCCGCTCACGAAATCCCACCATTCGCCGCTTCCGGACTCCTGGGGCGAGTCCCAGTAGAATCCCTGCATGAGAACGCGCGGCTCGTCGCTCGTGGCCGACGTTATAGGATCCGCAGAGGACGCGGAGGTGCTATCCGGCGCGGTGAGTTGGCCGTTGTCGCAGCCAGCGAACAGGCCGACGGCCGTCGACAGGAAGAGCGCGAGACCGAGCGTAAGAAGTCGCCGGACCACAGAACCAGGTGGCGAAGGAGAAGAGGAGGTAATTGACATAGCCAAATGAGATTGAGGACACAAATCGAATCCAGGATGGATATCTCCTCCTATCTTGCAGGTCCGGTCTGCATCGGAAACACCGTTCCCGGACTCGTTTTCACCACCTAAATGCATGAATGTTCTAAATTTACATACATCAAAACATCGTCGATATTATTTACCCATGGAGAGCATATTTAGCGGAAAACAACGGTTCTTGTACGCGAGACCGTCCCGAACCTCGCGACAAACAAAACCGCCTCCCCCGGCATGGTGACCAGAGGAGGCGGACCTAACACGTTAACGCGTTAGGAATGGGTAAGCGAGAGCCTAGAACGTCTCCAGGTACTGATCCAGCTCCCACTGCGAGACGGACGCGAGGAATTCCGTGTACTCGTGCGTCTTCGCCTCGGTGAACTTGCTGGCGATGTGCGGCCCGAGGGCGTCGAGAATAACCTCGTCCTCGTTGAGCGCTTTGATCGCCTGGCCGAGCGTTCCCGGAAGCGTCTCGATGCCGCGCTCGATGCGGTCCTCCTCGGTGAAGTCGTAGATGTTTTCGCGCACGGGTCCCGGGCACTCGAGCTCTTTCTCGATGCCGTCGAGTCCGGCGTGCAGCATCACCGCCAGGGCGAGATAAGGGTTGCAGGACGGGTCCGGCGAGCGGAGTTCGATGCGGGACGCGTTTGGTCCGCGGGCGGCTGGCTTGCGCACGAGGGCGGAGCGGTTCACGTCGCTCCACGCCACGTAGATCGGCGCTTCGTACCCCGGCACGAGGCGCTTGTAGGAGTTGACCGTCGGGTTGCAGATCGCCGTGATGGCGGGCGCGTGCTCCAGAACCCCCGCGAGGAACTGATAGGCCGTCTCACTGAGGCCGAACTCATCTTCCTCTTCGTGAAAGGCATTGCCATCGTCTCCGAAGAGCGAGATGTGGGTGTGCATCCCCGACCCGTTGATGCCGGAAATCGGCTTCGGCATAAAGGTCGCGTGCACCCCGTGCAGTTCGGCGACGGCGCGGACGACCGAACGGAAGGTCGCGATGTTGTCCGCCGTGGTGAGCGCGTCGGCGTACTTGAAGTCGATCTCGTGCTGCCCCGGCGCGACCTCGTGGTGAGAAGCCTCCACCTCGAAGCCCATCGACTCGAGCATGTAGATGATCTCGGCGCGGATCTCCTGCGCGAGGTCTTTCGGCCCCAGGTCGAAGTAGCCGCCGTGGTCGTGCGTTTCGGTCGTCGCGCGGCCTTTTTCATCCTTCTCGAAGACGAAGAATTCCGGCTCCGGGCCCGCATTCATGTCGTAGCCCATGTCCTTCGCTCGTGCGATGGCGCGCTTCAGCACGTACCGCGGGTCGCCCTTAAACGGCTCGCCGGTCGTCGTATTGATCACGTCGCAGATCAGTCGGGCCGACACGGTTGAATCCTCGCGGCGGCTTCGCCAGGGCAGGATGGCGAAGGTGTCCGGGTCCGGGTTGAGGCGCATGTCCGACTCCTGAATGCGGACAAAGCCCTCGATCGACGAACCGTCAAAATAAATCCCGTCCTCGAACGCTTTCGCGGCTTGGTGCGCTGGGATCGACACGTTCTTGACGGTGCCGAGGATGTCGGTGAACTGCAGTCGCAGAAAGTCAACGCCTTCCTCCTGAATCAGAGAAAGGATTTTGTCTTTGCTTGGCATGAACGGTTATTCGTTCGGTGTTTGTAGCGGTGAAAGGGATGCAGCCGTGCGGTGGCCAGAGTTACGCGTCGTCCTCGTCGTATTCGAACAGATCCATCGGCTCGGTGGGCAGCGCGCGGGTTTCCTTGAAGGTGCTCAGCACAATGCTGGTGCTGGTGCTGCTGACACCCGAAATTCCCTGAACGCGCGAGAGGAAGCGCTCGAGTGTCGTGGTGTTCTTCGTGCGCACCTTCATGACATGCGATCCGTCTCCCGTGATGGAATGCAACTCCAGGACCTCGTCCATCGAGGAGGCCTGCTCGACGAACGCGGGATAATGTTCGGACCCATCAACGGACACACGGATGATCGCCGTGATATCGAAATGCAGACGCTTCGGGTCGACCACGGCGTGATAGCTCTCAAGCACGCCTCGATCTTCGAGCTTGCGCATCCGCTCGCTAACGGCGGAAACCGATAACCCTACCACCTCGGCAACGGCACTGCGCTTCATCCGGCCGCGCTCCTGTAGGAGTTCAAGAATGGTTGCGTCAATCTCGTCGATACGATTTGCCACGTGGTACCCTGACCTTTAATTATTTTGGCACGACCCGAATATACATCGCCAATCTTTGCCTTTTCAAGGATAAGGCACAAATATTTTTGTAATTGAGATGAAACCTCTGGGTTATCGATCGTGAATTGGGGATATAGGATTGGGAAATCGCCAAACCCCTCATCGATTTGTCTTGCGCCCGGATGCGCGGCGACCCTGAATGGGCGGGGCGGTGCCTGGTTTGGCACATGGCGGTGCCGGGGCGGACGCATTGCGATGCGCCCGCTACTGGCGGTATCCGCTGTCTCCTATGATCTGTGCCCACATCCCTCACACCCCATACCTCCTCGCTCGCAAGCCGCCTTTCCCTGAATCTTCGGAAGCGGTTCCGAACGCAGGGATGCTTTTCTCGTACGTATCATATTGACATAGACTTCGGCAGGACTGCGCAAACCGGCGTCCCAATCTGGCGGTTGCAGACCTGCTGTGCCCAACCGCCTCGATGGCCGATCTGTCGGCCGGTCGCTCGACCGAGCGCAGACTGATTTTCGTTGTCCTCCTTATTGACTCCCGTCGCCATGTCTTCCATCCTGGTCACCGGTGCCAACGGCCAGATCGGCAGCGAACTCGTTCAAACGCTGCGCGACCGTCACGGCGATGAACACGTCGTCCGCCTGGATCTCCGTCCGCCCTCGTCGACGAGCGTGAACGGATCGGTTAACGGGCAAAACGCTACGTCGCGCACAGCTGCGCCGTTTGTCGTTGCCGACGTCCGGGATCGTGACACGCTCGCCGAAACCATCGAGCGGTACGACATCGACACGGTCTACCATCTCGCGAGCCTTCTGTCTGCAAACGGCGAGAAGGTGCCGGATCGAACCTGGGACGTCAACATCAACGGACTTAAGCACGTCCTCGACCTCGCACGCGACCACGACCTGCGGATCTTCTGGCCGAGTTCGATCGCCGTCTTCGGCCCGTCTACCCCGCGCAACGATACGCCGCAGAACACAATTCTGAACCCGTCAACGATGTACGGCGTCACGAAGCGCAGCGGCGAGCTTCTGTGTCAGTACTACCATCAGCGCTTCGGCGTCGACGTGCGCAGCCTCCGCTATCCCGGGCTGATCAGCTACGCCACGCTTCCCGGCGGCGGCACCACGGATTACGCGGTCGACATGTACTACGAAGCCCTGCGCTCCGGCTCCTACACGTGCTTCGTGCGTGCCGACACGCGACTTCCGATGATGTACATGCCGGACGCGATTCGCGCGACGCTCGACCTCATGAACGCCGACGCCGACAATATCACGATCCGCGATAGCTACAACATCACGGCGATGAGCTTCTCGGCCGAGGAGCTTGCCGACGCCATTCGCGCCCACCTGCCAGACTTCACGTGCGACTTCGAACCGGACGAGCGCCAGCAGATCGCCGACGCCTGGCCCGCCACGATCGACGACCGCATCGCCCGGCGCGACTGGAACTGGAAGCCTGACTTCAACCTCGACGCCATGACGGCCGACATGCTCGCCCACCTCCGCGATACCGTGCAACAGCGCGAGGATGTCGAATCGGTTGAACGTTAGAACGTTGGGCGTTAGGACGTTGAGGCGTTGAAACGTTTTGAGTAAAACGCCGACACTTGCGCCTGCTTTGTATGTTTATCGCACCCGGTGAGATTAGCCCCACAACGTTGCATGATGTTGTTACGTCAGGGCCCAAAAACCCTGAACCCTGAACCCTGAACTCTGAACCGTTTTCAAACCATTATGCCCGAATCCGCAGTCGCTGAATTTCAGGATGAGCTTCAGGAAATCCGTGATGCCGGCCTTTACAAGGACGAGCGCGTCATCACTTCCCAGCAGGATGCCGACATCGAGGTCGAGTCCGGCAAGCACGTCGTCAACTTCTGCGCGAACAACTACCTCGGGCTGGCAAACCACCCGGATGTGATGCAGGCCGCGAAGGACGGAGTCGATGAGTACGGCTTCGGCGTCGCCAGCGTCCGGTTCATCTGCGGAACGCAAACCGTCCACAAGCAGCTGGAAAATGAGCTGTCGGCGTTCCACGAGAAGGAGGACACGATTCTCTACAACTCGTGCTTCGACGCCAACACCGGCCTCTTCGAGACCATCCTCGGCCCGGAGGACGCCATCATCTCCGACCGCCTGAACCACGCCTCGATCATCGACGGCATCCGGCTCTGCAAAGCCGACCGGTACGTGTACGACCATAGCGACATGGACGACCTGGAGGAGCAGCTTCAGGCCGCACAGGACGCCCGCGTACGCATGATCGCGACGGACGGCGTCTTTTCAATGGACGGCGATGTCGCGAAGCTCGACGAAATCTGCGACTTGGCCGAAGAGTACGATGCCCTGGTGATGGTCGACGAGTGCCACGCCACCGGCTTCATGGGCGAGGGCGGACGCGGCGCTTCGGAAGCCAAGGGCGCGCTCGACCGCGTGGACGTCATCACCTCGACCCTCGGCAAGGCACTCGGCGGCGCCACCGGCGGGTTCACGACAGGCCGGGGCGAGATCATTGAACTGCTCCGGCAGAAGTCTCGGCCATACCTCTTCTCCAACGCGGTCGCCCCGATGATCGCGAACGCCAGCCTGAAAGTGCTGGAGATGCTCCAGGAGAACGAGGAGCGGCGCGAACGAATCTGGGAGAACGCCCGCTACTTCCGCAGCGAGATGGAGGAGCGCGGCTTCGACATCAAGCCCGGCGATCACCCAATCATCCCAATCATGCTCTACGATGCGCAGACGAGCGCAACGATCGCCGATGAGCTGCTCGAGCGTGGCATTTACGTGATCAGCTTCAGCTACCCGGTCGTACCGAAGGGCGAGGCCCGCATTCGCGTACAGATGTCGGCCGCTCACTCCCGCGACCAGCTCAACCGCGCCATCGACGCCTTCACCGAGGTAGCGAAGAAGCACGACGTTATATAAGTTGATTGTGGGTTGAGTATTGTGGATAGGAGCGTACAACGCGCCGTCCTACAGGCCCGATCTCCGGTGACGGGGGTCGGGCTTTTTTCAAATGCAGTCCGAAAACCCGATGACTCTCCCCACGGCACAGAGCAATCCGATAGGGCGAAAATCCAACCCACAATCCACCATCGACAATCTACATTCCATCCCCAGCGCCTTTCTCGCAGCCATCATCGCACTCGGACTTTGCCTGACCGGCTGCTCCGGTGCGGAATCGTCGATGGTTCAACCCACCTCTCCCGACTCGTCCCTTGTCGAAGCCGCCACCCTTCGCGACTCGCTTAGACTCTGCCGAACGGGAGATCTGGCTGACGCCCGCCCCTGGCTACAGCAATGGGTTAACAGGCACCCGGATGATGCCACCGGTCACGCCTGGTTCGCTCGAGCGCTATTTCGGGATGGGAAGCCACGGGAAGCGGCATCGCAAGCCAATCGAGCCGTCAAGACATCGGGCTGCAACAGCTTCGCCTACACGACGCGCGGCGACGTGACAAACCCGCAGTTCGTTCTTGAATCGGAGCGCAGCGCGGATGCCGTCTGGCGAGACTACCAGCAGGCCGTCACCTGCAATCCCGACGCGGGCATTGCGTGGATCTCGATGTGGCCGCTGGCGACGCAGCGGGGCGACGCGGACGCCGCCCACCGTGCCATTCAGCGAATCCATGAACTCGACTTCTTCCCCGGCCCCGTCCAAACGCTTGCCCGGTGGATGTTCGCCACCGTACCACCAGACGCCCTTCTCCTCACAAACGGCGATGCCGACACGTATCCGCTCCTCGGCCTCCAGCAGGTCGACGGACGCCGAACCGACATCGCCGTCGTCAACGCCTCCCTGCTAAATCTGCCCGCGTACGTGGAGTACGTGTCGGGGCAGTACGACCTGCCACTTCCGATGGCCTCGGACTCGCTCCGCGCCTTTCGTCCTTATGCCGAGGAGGACGGTGACGTCATCACGCTGTCGAAAGCCGTGGTGAAAGCGTGGTACGACATGCAGGCGACCGGTAAACTCACACGCCCGGTCGTCGGGGCACCGACGCTCACGGCCTCGACGTTCGACGGCCTGCACGACCTGCAGACGACGTCGATCGGTGCGTACACCCACACGGACCCCGATACGCCTCCGCTGCGGGACGCGTCCCGCATCACCCAGTCGTTTCTCTCCCTGGATGCGAGCGACTTCGAGGGACCGGTCGCATCACATCTCGACATGAGCTGCATCCGGCAGTCCAGTACGGGACTCCGCACCGTGATTCTGTACTATGCCGTGAGCTACGCCGACGTGATGATCGAACAGGACCGCCCGCTCCCCGCGCGGCAAATTCTCAACTGGGTCGATCGCCTGCGTCCCGACCTTGATCTCGAGCCGGATGTCGTCCGCTACCTGCATACCCTGCGCGAGCGTCTCGAGAGCTAAGCATCGCGACTACGAGGTACCGTCTACCGGATTCTCCAGCGGCGGAAGGGCTGCCTCAATTTCCTCGCGGCGATCCTCCAGCCACGGCGGCAGAATCAGCTCTTCGCCAAGGTGCTCGAGATCCTCGTCGGCAGTAAAGCCCGGCCCGTCCGTCGCCAGCTCGAAGAGCACCCCGCCGGGCTCGCGGAAGTAGACCGACTGAAACCAGAAGCGGTCGATTTGCTCCGATGGGCGGAGTCCGACTTCAGCAACCCGCGAGCGGAGCGAAAGCTGCTCCTCACTATTGTTCATGCGCCAGGCGGCATGATGGACCGTCCCGGGTCCCCCCTGTCCATGCTGCCCGTCGTCGACGATCTTAATCTCCGCCAGCGTCCCGGAGCGTCCGTCAATCCCGTACCGGTGCCAGCCGTCGTCTTCGCCAACCTTCTCCAGTCCCATGACCCGCGTCAGAACGGCTTCGGTTGCCTCCAGGCGTCGCTCCCAGATGCGAACGGAATGCATCCCGCGAATCTGCTTGTCGACCGGCACCGGGCTTTCCTCCCACGGCGTGAACTCGCGCTCATCGGACGTTTCCACGATGGCCAGACGCATCCCGTCGGGATCCGTAAACGCGAGGGTAGGCTCCCCGAACCGCTTCGAACGTTCTGCGACCTCCGCTCCCGCCTCAACGAGCCGGTCCTGCCAGTAGTCCATCGTGCCCTGCGGCACCGCGAGCGGGATTTCGACGACCTGCCCCACACCCGGCTGCCCCGGCGGCAAGTCCGGCCAGGGGAAAAAGGTGAGGTCCGTACCGGGGCTACCCGCCCCATCGGCGAAGAAGAGGTGGTACGTCTCGGGCGCATCCTGATTGACGGACCGCTTCACCAGGCGCAGCCCGAGTACTCTCTGGTAGAAGTCGAGGGTCGCACGCGGCTCGCCGGAAATAGCGGTCACGTGATGAAGGCCGTGGACGGAGCTGGAGTTCGATTCCATGGGTCGTTCTGAAAACTGATTCGGTACGGCGAATCGGGACGTGATATTATAGAAATACAGAAACATAAACGAACGCCCGGCCTCCGAAGACGCCGGGCGGATCGCACGAAGTAGTAACGATGTTAGGTGCGGGACGTGACGATAACCCGCACGGACCGGCTGCATGCACGACCGGAGCGGTGCCTACCGATTGCCACCTCGATTTCCTCGTCCGCCGACGCAGCTTCTCTCAAGGTTGCGCCCCCACAGGATCGACCGGACGAGCCATGGTTGCACCTCAGCGTCCCCGACCAGAGCGCTCCGGCGCTGGCGGTTCGGTCCGTCATCCGCGGCCGGGTTCGACGCCACCGTCCTTGGGCCGAGCGGATGTCCCCAGTAGTTACAGGTGGCATCGAAGCTCGTGCTCGTCCCATTGTTGAGGCCAACCTCTGAGCGCAGATCGTTGAAGGTCAGTGTCAGCCCCTCCGCGCCGGCGTCCACCTTGACGGCCTCGCCGTTGAAACCGGTCGAAGTCACGCGGTAGATGAAGTTGCGGGTGACGTTCAGGTCAGACGTGGTGGATGCGTCTACATTGACGCCCTGCGCAAACGTCGCCAGCGTGCCGTCGAAGCCGTCGTCCAGGTTTTCGTCATAGGTTGCGTTATCGTCTGACGGATCGCTGTCATTATCCGGGTCGGCGGACAGGCGATAAACAAGGTTCTTCTCCACCTGAACGTTGGCCACCGTGCCCTGCAGAAGAATGCCAAGCGTGGCGTTGTCGCTGTACAGGTTGCGAACGACGTTTTTCCGAATCACGGAGTTCGAGAATCCATCCGCCCGGTCGTCATTCGCAAAGATGCCATTGACCGTCGGAAAGCCCGAGTCTGAGGTAAACTCGTTTCGAAGATCCTCCACGAGATTCCCCTCGATCGTGATGCCCGTGTTGCCGCCGTCGGCAATGATGCCCGTCACCCCAAGCCGGCCCGTCGGCCCCACATCACGGACGCGGTTATGCCGAACCGTGACGTCACTCACATTCGGCCCAATCGAGATGCCGATCAGCCCGCCCGGAAACATGACCTGAAACCCTTCGAGGGTCACGCCATCCGCGAGAATTCGTACGGCGCTTCCCGTCGGAGCATCGCCCCCTTGAATGGTCGCGCCGCCCAGCCAGAGCGAGGTCACCGTGATGTCCGGTGTCGTAATCTCAAGCGTGCCGCTGTAGGTGCCCGGCTTAACGCAGATCACGTCGCCCGACGACGCCGCATCGACCGCCGCCTGGGGCGCATCGGTCGTGACGGTGCAGTGATGGAAGAACTTCGCCTCCGAGCCCTCTTCAAACGGCAGATTCTTCAGCGCCTCGTTGACGAGGTTCTCCTCGGCCTCTGTAGGCGCGTCTGTCTCAGGCGACGATACGGGCGCATCGTCACAACCGGCAAGAGCGAGTGCGACGACAAAAATCAGCGCAAGGGGACGAAGCAACAATCGGAGCGTCGGGATAGACCTCATCGGACCGGAGGGCTGAAATACAAACGAGAATGACAGTGTATGCTATACAAAATCGATATCGCAGGATAACATACGACACACAACCGAATATGACAGATTGGTCCGTCCACACGTAAGTGTTGGACTGATGGGCACCTCATACAGACCCCGAAACGCCCGCGAATCGTCCGTTGTGGAGGCCCGATCCACCAAAACCAGACGGGCACAACCCTCGCGGAGCCGTGCGCGTCCCCTGTGCATCCAGCGCCCGTTAATCGCTGGCATCAGATTCCCCCGCGGTTCACCTCCTGCGTGCCAGAGCGGGCGTCGGGAGGCCTTCGTGCCGCGCCTTCAATTGTAGTGCGAAATACAGCGAGAGGTGCCGCGACGGATTGCGGGTCTCCCTCGTGGACCCAAGGTGATCGACCCATCCATCACGCTTCACATCCGGCGCATGACCGCGAGGATACTTCCCAGCGGCTCATACTCGTGATTCCACTGCTCGCGCTTGATTTCCAAATCGGGGACCGACGTATTGTCCGCCGCGAGAACGACCATGGGACCGCATAACCTGATCCGGCGGATCAGCAATCCCGACGGGCCACGGATCAAACACACCGCCCCGTCCACCAGGCAATCCCGATTCCACATCCCCACCAAAACCCAATCCCCCGACCGGATCGTGTTCTCCATGGTATTCCCGGTCACCTGAAACTCGCGTAGCCGGGCCGGTGCGATTCCGTACGTGCGACGAATGTACGATTCGGAAAGCCAGTGCGGGCCATTCTGGTCCTCGACGAGTTCCGGACCGTCTTTCGACTCTCGCACGCGAACGACAGGAATTTGGTAAAATCGCTCCCCAGAAGCCTTCATCGTCGTTTCGCGACTCGCGATGTCCGGCTTGGCGGATGCGGTCGGAGTCTCCCCCTCTGTCCCCGACGACGCATCTTCCTGCATCAGGGACCCCTCTCCAGACAGAAACCAGTTGATATTTACTCCCAAACGGGATAATCTCTGGAGAACGCTGGACCCCGGCTTGCGATCTCCCCCTGTGTATTTCGCGAAACTAGACGGCTTCATCTCGAGTGAACGCGCGAGTTCACTCTGATTCCCATCGAACATTGCGTCGGCAATCTGTCGCAGCCGATCACCAAAATGATGGATTGACTTTTTACCCATATGGGATATTTATTACCCTAACCGGATAAGATCGAGCGTAATGGCTCGGAAGTCGAGTCGTTCTCTTGCCATGGGATCCAAAATCGAATCCAGCGGGTGCCGGCGAAGAGAGGAGGTCCGTGAAAACCTGGCATCGCACGAGGGGGCACAGGACTCGTTCATTTCCCCGTGCCACAGCCGTTTGAGCGTGATGCAAGGCAATTTTTTCTACTTCCGAAGACATGCTAGCGCCGCTCACGTTACGTGTTGAATGTCGTTCGGGTCCGCCATCCTTGGAGGGAGGCGCGAGAACTCTGTGCGATAATGAACTCGCATCTTGCGACGGTTCCAACGTTTCTTTTCGTCAGGTCGAACGCACTGGCGAACCCGGGAACGGATATTGCAGATTCGATGAAGTGCCCATGTCACCCAACCGTTTTCTCAGCTCATCCCCCGTTATGCTGACGACCATTCCGATCATCAACAACAAGGGAGGTGTGGGAAAGACCACCACAGCTGTGAATGTAGCTGCGGGCCTGGCCCAACGCGGGCGGCGGGTCCTCCTCGTTGATCTCGACAGTCAGGGCTCGGCCTCAATTGCGCTCGGTGTGCATCACGACAACCTGCGTCCGTCCAGTGCAGACGTTCTGTTCGGACACGTGGCCATCGACGATGCCATTCGGGAGACCGGCCTTGAGAATGTTGACCTGATTACCGGATCGCTGAGTCTCGCCGACGCAGGCACACGTCTGAAACTTCGGGACAACGGCCAATACCGCCTTCGGAATGTGCTTTCGACCGTCAAAGACTGGTACCAAACGATCATTATCGATTGTGCACCGTCGACCTCGATTCTCTCGGTCAATGCCCTCGTCGGCGCGGACGCCATCATTGTCCCCGTGGCCCCCTCCTATCTCGCGATGGAAGGGGTAATTAGCCTCGGCAAGACCGTTCGCCGGGTCCGCGAGGGAATTGGAGAGGCCGCTCCGATCCTCGGCGTCTTGCTCACGATGGTCTCGAAGGGCGACGATCGTGCAGTTGACGAGATCAATGAACTGCGGAGTCACTACGGCGGCAAAGTATTCAAGACTGAGATCCAGAACGATCCCGCCTTGAAGGTTGCACCGAGCGCGGGCGTCGATATTTTCCGATATGCCCCGGACTCGCCCGGCGCGACCGACTACGATCAGCTGATCGACGAAATCGAGGAGCGGCTTCAGCGATACGGATCCATCTACGGAAACCTTCCCAGTCGAGCATCCACCGGTACGTACCAAGTCAGTAATGCGGGTGGCATCCGGTCGTAGGATCTCCACTTCGATCTCGCGCCACCTAGCCACCACGATTCATCACAGATCGACACGAGCAATATGGGAATATTCGGTTCCCGAGACAAGGACCCCCTCCTGCAAAACGATCCCCTCGCAGAGCCCTCTGACGTGGCGGCGACGTCCGAGGATGAGCGCAACACGGAGACGACGCGCTCCACCGACTCACTATTTTCCGAATACCACGAGCCCGACAATACTGCCGTTGACTCCGCCTCCCCAGAGCCAAAACCACTCTCCGCTGGCGACCCACCTCGGTATTTCTGGGACGGCAACCTTCGCGTCATCGTCTGCTCGACGGAAGCGGCCGCCAACGGACAACTCGGCGACGTAAATGCGGCGCTCGACCGGGGCTGGCACCTACATCGCGTCGAGGTGCGCCACCGCCCTCGTTCGTCACGTGAATCCCGATTTCTCACATTCATTCTTGCCCAATCGGACCCGTAAAACGAGTTCCATCCGTTCTCGACAGACCGCAAGCACCGACGAGCCTCCGTTCGTAGTGGACCGGATCGCGCAACACATCACACACTCATGAACTAACGACGCATCCCATGTCAACCATTGAGAGCATAAACAGTGTCCTGAAAAACCTCGCAAACGCAATCCCGGGCCAGATCGACGGCACGGTCATCGCCTCGACAGACGGATTTGTGATCTCCGACACGTTGACCGGTGAAGAGGCGGAAGAAGTCGCCGCCATGGTTGCAACCACAATGGGCGTGAGCAAACGCATGTCGTTAACACTGACCGCCGGCGACGTCGAGGAAACGAGCATCAAGGGGGAAAACCGTAGCGTGTTTATGTATCGTGTCGGCGGCGAGGGGGTCCTGGCCGTTATCGCGGCGGGCGATGCGAATGTCGGCATGATCAATCTCCGCGCACGTTCGGCCGCCGACAAAATTAAGGCGTACCTCGCCGATCCCTCGACGGCCTCGGCGTAAACGGCCAGCCCCCACCTCTCCCCGTCTCTCGAGCCCCCGCTCCCATGTCCGACCTCAAGATTGTGGTCACGGGCCCGTTTCACGCAGGCAAAACGACGTTTGTGCGCTCATTAGCCCGTGAACAGACCGTATCCACCGAAGAAGCAACCACCCTGTCGGTCGCCAAAGAGCACACGACCGTGGGTCTCGACTTCGGATGCACACGTGTCGGACGCCACTCGGTCAAGCTGTTCGGCACGCCCGGTCAGAAACGGTTTGCGTACATGTGGGACGTGCTCTCGACCGGTGCTGACGGGATCATTCTCCTGATTCCTGCCGATCGACACGACGCGCTCGTCCAATCTTTAACCATCACGAAGCACCTCGGAAAAAAGGAGAAACGACCGCTTGCGGTCGGCATCACGCGGATGGATTTGGCCGACAACGATCCCTTCGATCGCATCTCGCGCACGCTCGGGAAGATGACGCTTTCGATCGACCACATAGACGCGCGAGATGTCGATCAGTGTATGTCGCTGGTCCGTGCACTGGCCCACCATATCGATCCATAAGCGGCACGTCCGTTCCGCACCCCGAGTCCCGCGCACGGGTTGCACCTCCGTTCCTCCCCTCCCTCCCAACGTTCCGCGCATCCGTCATTCGGGCCGCGGACCGCTACCTCCTCATCAACGAACGAATCTCTCTCCAATGGAAAACTACCAAGAACGAAAAAGCTGGTCGGTAAAACAGAAAAACATCCATGCCGAGCTGGCCGACCTGATGAATCTGAGCGACACAGACAAAGAGCTTCTGTCTAACCTCCAGAGCGAGGCGGAAGAGCAGACCAATGCACTCACCGACGATTTTTACGAACGCCTTCTTGCCCACGAAAACACGAAAGAGTATCTTGAGGGCGAGGATATGGACGACCGGCACGCGATGATCGCCGATTGGTTCGTCGACCTGTTTAGCGGGAGCTATGACGAAGAGTACGTCGCCCACCGACTCAACATCGGCCACATTCACGTTCGAATTGGCCTTCCCGTCCGCTACCCACTCTCGATGATCGACGTGATTTCGAGGCACGGCGAGAACGTCGTCGCCAAGAGCAGCGATCCGGAACAGGCAAAACGTGCGTTCCAGAAGGCATTGTCTCTCGATATAGCCGTCTTCAATCAGGCCTATGAAGACCGCCAACTCAAACATCTTGCCGACCTCGTTGGTGGCGAGCGGCTGGCCCGTCGGCTTCTAACCGGTGGGGCAGGCGGGTGAACGCCATGTCTTTCATCACTCGCTTCACCGCGACGCGAATGCATCTCTGCGCTCGCCTTCTCGATTCCACGTATAGCATGAATGACCATGGCTACGATCCGAGAATCTCTACAAAAGGCGATGCACATCGACGGTGCGATCGGCGTTGCGCTGGTCAATTTCGAATCCGGAGTTTGCCTTGGGACAATGGGGGGAGGATCTCTGGACATGGAACTGGCCGGAGCCGCCACGACGGACGTCGTTCGCTCCAAGATCAACCTTATCGATCAATTGGCGCTCGATGATCAGATTGAAGACATCCTCATCACGCTGGGCAACCAGTATCACCTCATTCACTCCTTTCCCAGACACGAATCCGTCTTTTCCTATCTCATTCTCAACCGAGAAAAAGCAACTCTTCCGCTTGCTCGCACGCACCTTCGGTCCATCGGCCGTTCCCTGAGCCTCGACGAATCATGAGGACGTGTTGTCCTCGGCCGGGCGTTGCCGCCCCAGAAGCACAGGAGGCGGAAACACCCTTGAGGTTCAGGTCGCCCCCCTGCTGCACCTTGTCTATCTAATCGGATTGATTTCCATGTCTTCCCACCGCAAGCGCCTCAATATCAAGAATCGCATTGAGGAGTCCGACATCCCGATCGAAGGTCGCGAACCGTTGAAGAGATTGTGTCAGATGGTCTTCGACGACGACTGTGGCGAACTGAAAAACATTCGCGTCGCCTGGGAGGTCCCAGATCAGAATGCCGGGCGCAGTGCCCCGCGCGACGACTGGCGGATCTACGAATGCGACGTGCTTGGCCTCCGGTTTTCCGTTCCCTGCGGCACCCCCATTCCCATGATTCTGGCGGAAGAGCACACGCCGGACGGGGACGTGTTAAGTGTCGTCTACCGGTTCGTGCACCCCGATTTTCTGACCAACACGGATGCCCTTCTAGATAATCTCGTCCAGCATCTCCAGGACGAGATTCAGGACCGGCTCGCATCCCTTTCGACCACCTACAACCTGGTTACGGCGCTGCACGACATGGAGACGCTTCCGATCGAAACGTCGGCGCCCGAATCAGTTGCCCGCACGAACGACCGGGGCTACGAGCGCATCGATGAAAGTCCACTAGAAGGGAAGGCCTAACGACTAGCCGAAGCAGCCCAGCATGGTTTCCCCACGTGAACCCCGGCCACCGGGGAACCGTCGCTGGACCGGACCGTGCAGAGAAATCGGCGGCACCGCATTCCGCCGCATACGGCATTCAGGGCCCGTAGCTCAGTTGGTTAGAGCAGTCGACTCATAATCGATCGGTCGTGGGTTCAAGTCCCGCCGGGCCCACCCTCATGTTGGAGCAAAAAGAAGCCCCTGAACGCCGGAGACGGCGGGTTCAGGGGCTTTATTATTTTGCTAAACCGAGGCCGCAGACGGGCCGCGAAAGCAGGATTATGCAGGCGATTGCAGAATTGTGCGTAGGATGGGGGTAAAAGGGATTGGAGCGTTTAACAGGTGCTCATAACGGGGAAGCTGAGGTGCGGAGGGCGAGAAAACGCCAACCGGAGTGCTGACCGACAAAATAACAACGCCGAACGGAGTCGTTGCCACTTCCGACCAGCGAAGACGAACTCGCCTACGAGACCTCGATCGATGACGGCACGAGCCCTCCGTCAACTCTAGCGATGTGTTATGCCCGCCTTTCACAGTACACATCACAGTGGAGGAGACTATCCCTCATCAGGAAAAAGCCCCAATTCATCGTTGATTGCTTTCAATACGGAGGTGATCGTACTATTGTGGTGATCCTCCGGGTTACAGTAGGTAGTTGCCTCATTCAGCTTCTCCTTCAAGACAGACAATCGGCCTCCGATCCATCCATATTCAGCACTTGCCTCCCGTAGTGCAAGCAGCGCCATAAACAGGATAATCTCTGTGAGCCTCCCTGATGTCTCCTCGTTGGAGAGGTCACTGGTAAAGTAATGGGCAAATGGTCGGCTGGCGGCACTTACGGCTTCCTCGACTAGAGCGTAGATTTTTTGCTGCAGTGAGACGAGGACATCAAGGTTCTCTGTATTCTCGTCAACCGAAAATTCCATCCCGAGTCCGAAAGGAACGGCAAGAAAGGTTCTGAGGGCCTGAAGTACCCGTTCTTCTCTTGGTGCAGGATAGCCAAGGTGATAGAGAGCATGGTCTTCATTCCAGTATTTTGCTATCGGCACGCTTCGCCTGAACTGGGTATACTGAGGAAAAAACCAAAGGGCACGAGTGCATTGATCAATTGAAAATCCTGAGGCTCGGAAGGATACCTCTTCTATTCCGGCAAGCTTTAGACACTCATCTATCAGATCCCAAGCCCTCTCGACGTTTTCTTCCTCGTTCTCGAGACGTATCAGCCTAACGCGGGCGTCATAAAACCTTGGATCTCTTTCGAGGCGCCTCTCCCAGAACTGGCGAGCATCGCTTGTAATTTCCGCATTTGTTTCAGTGAGCTGTGCCAGCACCTCGGACTTCAGGTGTGTTAATCCTTCGTGTCCGGGTTGATGAGTTAGCCCTCTGTTAATCCATTCCAGAGAGTTTTGAAATCTCTCAGCCCGATAGTTTGATAGGCCAAGCCAATACCAAGTTAATGGATTATGCGTAATCCAGTCTGGATTATGATTTACACCCCGCTCAAGAAATGTCGCTGCTTGATCGGGTTTGTCAAAATCGATAAGAAGACTGATACCCTTGCTAACTAATGCCTCTGGCTTTGTTGGCTCCAATTCAAGTGCGCGGTTGAAGCACTCCATCTCCGCTTCGTGATCTCCGACCTGGTGGTACGCACTTCCTAAGTTTTTTAGGAGCGATGAACGCTCGGATTTCTCACGGGCCTCCTCATATGCCTCAACAGCTTCTTCGGCCTTGCCCAAGGCACTGAGAGCATTTCCTAGATTATAGAAGTCGGCCCAGGTCGGATCGGACTTTTCCTCGATAACCTTTCGGAACAGTTTGCAGCCCTCCTCAATAGCCTCCCTATTGTTTTCTGCGATTCCTTTTTCCGTAAGGGTACACGCTCGACTCAAACGGAGCATTTCCCTATCATGTCCTAGCCGGGAGGCCCGGTTGAGACTCGCGATTGCTTCATCATATCGGTGAAGTTGGTACTGAGCGACCGCGCGAAAGTACCAACCCTGACTAGATTCAGGATGCTGTCCAACAAATTGCTTCAACCGACTTGCTGCACGCTCCGGCTCCTCTGACTCTAGTAGCTCAAGTGCCGTTGAAAGCTCTTCTTCCAGATCTTCATCAGTTCCTATGTTGAAGAGAAGCTCCGGAGTGCGTCCCGACACCTCTACGGAAAGATACTTCTGAGCAAGATCAGGGTGTGCCTCTTCCAGTTGAAGGCGCAGCCATTCCCTGGAGAATACAACGAGGTCCCACCCATACTTCTCGCAAAGCTCGTCCGTCAACTGATCTCTGTCGATTCCACGGGCTTCCTGAGACGTTACGAAAACCAAAGTTTCGAACTCATAATCACGCTCATTCAGTCGTTCCGCGTCTTCCCGCAGTTTTGTCTTCCAATCGTTTCGGAGGCTAAATTGAAAAAAGCAGACGTTGCCATGTCGTCCTCTTCCCCGTCGCGGATATTCCTCCGCATCTCTACCTCCATCTTGGGGTTCAATCGGCTCTATCTCCCTGTAACCGTTTCTGTACAGTAGCTCGGTGGCTAGCCGTTCGAAGGACCGGGGATCAAGCTCATTGTCTATAGTCCAAAGTATCTTGTTAAATGACATGAGTAATATTTTCTGATAAACTGAGCCTCCACATGAAGACTCACTTATAGATAGACCTATATCAAATGCTTGGTATCGAAATCTACTCCCTGTGTGTCGATCGGAGGATTACGGAGACTTCCGTTATGCATAACGGAGGAACTCTGCCGCGACGGGCAGGAAAAGGTATAGCGCCAGCAGCCGAAACGCTACCGCCGGAAATTAGCCGCTGCCCGTCGTCGGCAGCAGTGCGGGTTATGCTGCTGAATGATTGGATTGCGTACCACCCCGGAGCATCTTCACGACAATGGCTACAGAGGAAATCACGACGGCCAAAATCAGCGGAAGTCCAAGGAGCACAGCCCACCAATACGGAAGGATCGTCACAAAGTAGACGAACGACTCGGGCAGTGCGCGAATGATCGACTGTATGCCCGTCACCTCGACTTCTCCGTTGGCGATCAGATCCCCCCAACCCAGTCCGTACAGAAGAATCAACAAGGCTGAGAGGCAAATACCAAAGGTTCTCGCGAAGAACTTCCAAAGGCTCCGCCATCGGCTCGCCTTCTCATCTGTTTCTCCGGCCATAACACACTTTCACGGTGGAGCAGCATAACATTATAATTATCCGGAAGGCTTCGGGATAGCAAAAACTATCCGGACTAAATCGGTCCTCAGCGACGCTGATGCGACATTAGCGCAATGAGTGCTATCCAGAAGGCTTATGGAATTACGCACACTATCTAGACAATGTCCAGAAGCGAGTTTTCCTCTGTGTCTCGACATAAATAGTGGCTGGCCGCATCCTCCTGCCCACTACTTGTCCCCAAACACCTCCTCCATCACGTTCTTCGACGCGCTCGGTATCAGATGAGCGTACTTCTGCGTGACCTCCGTCGAGCTGTGACCGAGGACTTTGCTTACCACAGCTATGGAGGCTTTACGCTGCACCATCCATGAAGCAAACGTGTGGCGTAAGGAGTGAAAGCGAAAGCGGTCAGAGAGCCCAGCCTCCCGGACGTAGTTTTTGAACTGCTTGGACATGTAGGTCGCATTGAGTTTGTCTCCCCGGTAGCCGTGGAAGACGTATGCGTCGCCTGTCCCTTCATGATTCGCCTCCAGACGCTCGAGAACGCGCTCTGCTCGGCCGACCACCGGAACGCTGCGCTCGTGGCCGCTCTTCGTTCTGAAGCCATCCTCAGCACCAGAGGCATCCACGTTTCGGACGGTGATGTATCCCGTCTCCAGATCCACGTCGTGCCAACGTAGGTGAACGATTTCGCCGGCACGGAGTCCGGTGTGCACGGCGATTTCTACCACGTCTTTCAGCCAGACGATCTGACCTTCCTGGACTTCCCCCTTCTCGCGCTTTGCCTCGTAGTCTCGCTGGATTTCCTCAAGAATGGCGTCGACCTGTGTCTCCGTCAGAAACTCCGGGACTCGCTTTCCGGGCCTCGGCTTGAGGACGTCGTTGATCGGGTTGTACTCGATGTGCCCCTCTTCTTCTGCCCAGTTGAAGAAGGTACGGAGGTGCCGGTAGCGATAGGCTCTCGTACTCTCCCGTACGTCGCCATCCTGCACGACGCTGTCTACCTGGTCGGCCGTGACGTGGCTCAGTTTTAACCCGACCGGGAGAACCAGGAGAAGCGTATTCATCGCCGACCGATACGCCTTGATCGTCGCGGGCCGGAGCCTCTGGCGCGTCTCCATGAACAGGCTGACCGCCTGCTCGACGGTCGGATTGTCCGTTCCTGTTGTGCGGTTTGGATTCCATGGATCAAGCTCACCCGAGGCCACCTCCTCCTCGAGCTTGCGTGCCTTCTTCTCTGCCACCCTCTTCCGCGTCGTACCCAGGGGAAAGGACTTCCGGGCCGGGTCCTTCTGCGGATTGTAGAAGTAGGCGAAGTACCGGTTGTCGATCTTCCGTATGGACTGTAAACGGGTCTGCGTGGCTACGCTCATGGTTAAATGCTTGAGAGGGCTATGAGTGTGGAGTCATGTGATTGAGCTACACCACACGCTAAGCTGATTTCGGCAATTAAAAAGAAAACCCCTTCCGTAGTCGTCGGAGGGGTTTTGTCTTGCAGAACGCCCATTGAAGCCACTCAGGGCGTCTCACATCGAAAGATGGTCCTACCGTCCCAGCGCCATCCCACTTGGGACGGTCCCCTAACTGTAACGGACCCGTCTCTTTTGGCAGAGGAAGGGGCGGATCAAATTGTTCGGAGAATATCCCCGAGGTTGTCTAACGAGCGAAGAACGCTCAACCCTTGCCCACATCGGGCCTTGCCGGTCATGGCAGCCAGAGCGCTGCATGCGTGTGCGCGGAGTCACGCTTTGATGTCCCGGTATCCGCTGACATACCCTCCCAATGAACGCCCCCTATGATGCACATGAACTACCTCACGCTTGTCCGCGCGCTACGCTCAGGAAATTCGACAAAATAGACCCCAACACGGGTGAAGTAAATCCCGGTACCGTATGGACTCGCTGTGGAACAAAAGGCTGTCCGGAATGCGGGCCCTGGCTGCGACGATGCCACTTTGCCCACAACATGCGCCTACTTCATGAACACGAGGCGCGGTTCGGGCTGACGCTTTCTATCCGTCCGGGGTACTTCGATGACACTTTTAACCATCGCCTGTGGCTGCCGCACCTTGCAGATGTCCATACATACCTTATCGACAAGTTCAGGCGCCTCTGCGCCCCATTTATCTTTTTCCGCTACCTCGAGTGGGACAGCGAGCAGGACACGGATGGCGAGCATGGGAGCAGGGACAAAACGATCCCACATTACCACTACGTCATGGCTGCCAAACCAAAGGAGCCTAGCAAAGGCTCCTTTCCGGAACTCGCCGAGAAGTATTTCGCGAGGAAGGGTGCCGGTTGCAGTGCCTGTTTGGACACGTTGACATCTTTAGAGTCACTCCAGAATTGGGTCGGTTACTGCGCGAAAACACTAACTCGCCCCTCCAGACGTACAAACCTGGCACCTCCCAAAACCAGATGGTACAGTGCGAGCCAAGGGTTTGGCTTCAACAGCACTGAACAGGTCGCTCTTCGCTCCGATGTGGCTCGCGAAAACGCCGGCGACGACGCTTTCTGTCTCGATAAACACCTCGACCGCGTGATCCATCGTCAACTCGCTAAGAAGGAAGGGGAAGCCATCCGACTTCCCGATGGGCGGGAAGGCATTCTTCTGAGAAGCGACCATGTTCAATCAGAAGTGTGCATCGACGGAAGTGTGGAGTGGTTCTCCAATCAGGAACTCGTTACAGAGGATCTCGACATTCCTCCCGTGATGCACTTTCATCCCCCAGAGCGGACGTCGGGGGACATCTTCAACCAGCGGCTCGATAGCGACCAGCCAGACGACGAAAAGCCAACTGCGTTTACTCCAGGTGCAAAAGCTCACAAGTCTCGCTTTATCCTTCGCAATGATAATAGAGAGATTGTCTACGAGCGGGAACTGTAATATAGAACAACTCCGGGGGAGGCGGTGCGTCCCAGCAGGAGCGACAACGCTCGGCGCGTACGAGCGCGACATGCGAATGGAGGAAGGCCGGATTGTATCCGTGCACCCCGACAAAGGGTGGTGCAAGGTGCAAACCGCCAGTGGCCGCCAGCTCCAGAAGGTGCGCCTGACCTCTCCCGGCATGTCCAACGCCGGGCGTGGGTTCCGCATCACGCCCCGATCGAATACGATGTGTGTGGTCCTGTACGACGCACGCTCGCCCTACGATCGGGCCTTCCTGGTTGGCACGACGCCCGACGAGGCTCCGGACGAATCGATGGGCGAGTGGGGTGCCCCGGGCGACCTAGAGTACACGATGGAGCACGGCGGCCACTGGCTCGGCACGCAGACGGGCCTGACCGATTTCATGGCCTCCCCGTGGGCACGCCTGACCCTGCTCCCATCCACGCAGACCGCGCGGCTTACAACCCGCAACCATGAGCGCCTCTACTCCCCATTCAGCCACGATCGGCTGATCCAAGACGACGAAGCGGAGGTCAGCTTTCGGGAGCTGATGGTGAACAGCCGTTTCCTCTACCGAGACGGCGATGCGGCGCCCAACATCATCTGGACGCTCGGGAATCAGACGGACTCGGACAAAGTGAGCCCGCTAAACCCGAAGTCGAAGCACCTTTCTTTTTTTGTTGTCGAGAACCGCGATCCGGACGACGGAAGCACGGTCACGCACCGCTTCCAAGAAGGGATCGGCGCCGCGGACGGCCGGATGCGCTACACCTTGATGCAGGACCTGGAGCAGTCGATCGGCTTCGAGGAAGTGGTGGGCTGGGATCAGGGCATCATCCACAGCTTCGCCATCGAGACGGAGGACGTCACCCACGAACGCCGCTGGGGCTTCTTCACCGAGGGCACGCTCGCGCACGAGGAGCACATCGAGATGGGCGAGGATGTCACCTTCGACCACAAGCTCGGCAACCGCGAAGGCGTCGTCTCAGAGACGCTCTGGAAACGCGCAGGCGTCACCGTCACCGAACGCATTGGCGATTTCGAGAAGACGGCCTACGAGCTGGATGTGGCGCAGGACGACGAGTCCAAGATGACGGCCCGCATCGAGCCCACCGGCCGGATCGAGATCACGAACCCGACCTGGACGATCGACATCGAGAAAGGCTCGAAGGCCACGATCACGAATGGCGACACGACCTTCCTGATCGACGGCGAGGACATCTTCGTCGGCGGCCCGGACGGCTCGGAAATGATGGCCTTGGGCGACACGCTGAAGAAGCTCCTTGACCGGACGCTTCCGACTTGTGGAGAAGTGGCCCTGCGAAAAACCGTCCCAGCTGGGATGAACGACCACGACGATTTTCCGAATCGCACAAATCCGACCGTCCCAGCTGGGATGGTTTACTGAACAACGAATGACGGGCACCGGGAAAACCCGCAAAAATCCGACGGAAGGGGGCACCATAGGCATGAACGGAGCCGTGCTGACCGAATCCTCAGCGCGGCTCCACCCTGTTCTCTGACATCTTGAAACCCCTTCCTCTATGCCATTCCCTAACTGGCTACCCCCATCCCTCTGGCTTCGTGCCCACCGCCTTCGCCAGACCTACAACCTATCCGGTGACTCGACCATCGAAGACGTCGTCCGGGCGATCGGTCGTATGTCCACACGCGACATGAAGTCCTGCCTGAAGATCTTCACCTCCTTGCCGTACAAGCAGAGGCAGAGGATCCTATCCGACGGACACCGTCACGTCGTCGGACGGGCGGTTGCGACGCGGCTGGCGCGGCTGTACCACGGACGCACCTGCACCGAAGAGCAGGCCGCAGCCTTCCTTGCGATGCTCACGGAGGGCATGTCTCTGCCCGGCACCGATCTGGATCTTCCCCAAGAGCTTCGGGACGCCGTCCCGGCCGTCCTCGTGTACAAGGGCCGCACCCCGTATATCGCCCTTCTGGATGGCGAAGGGTCGGTCCTCGACGTGCTTCCCTTCACACTGAAAGGCCTCCCTGAAAAGCACCATCGCCGCCTGGAGCGGCGCCTCCCCATCAACTTAGCATCCATGGGGCTGTAAGCACCGTTCCTACTAACACTACAGTTCCTGAAAACAGAAAAGGTGGCCCTGCGCAATGGCGGGGCCACCTTCTTGTTGTCGATCACAGAATACTCCAGTTGACGAGACCGGAGGAGAAGACTGTGCCTTCGTGTTTCTGCAATCAAGTTCAAAACACAACACAAGGGCTTACAAGCACACCAACCATTTGATCCCCCTTACCTGATTCCCGCATCCCCCCTGCCTCGTACCCCCGGAAGCATTCACCCGGGGAAGGAAGCCATTGACCGCTCCTTACAGCGGGAAGCGCCCGAGCCTCATCATCCATGGCCTAAAGAGACCGGGACAGCTTCCACACGCTGTACGATCATTCGAACGCGCATATGTTCATGATATGTGTAATACTGCGTGTGCCTTATCTTGCACCGCACGTACTCGTTCACCGGCCACAGTGACGGCTCCCGATATGGTTTGTGTAGCCTGGGATATCGAAACCTGCCCGCAGCCCCTCTCTGCCCTCACGGATACCCAGAAAGAACGCTACGAGACGGAGATGAGGCAGAGCGAGCGAAAGAAGCCCGACCTGGACCACGAGGACCGCTGCCGCCTGGTCCGGAGCACGCACCCGCTGCTGGGCTGGATCTGCTGCATCAGCGCCGTGAGCGGGACGCTGGACGGCCAGGTAAACGATCCCGTGAGCTGGACCGCGGCAACAGAAGACGACGAGGTGGACCTGTTCCTGGACTTCTGGAGCACCGTTGCCGGCTTCTCCCGCGGCGTCACGTGGGTGACGTTCAACGGCAAGCGTTTCGACGTCCCCTTCCTCCTAGCCCGCTCGGCCCGACGCGATGTATCACCCACGCGGCGCGACCTGACGGACACGTATCCCTACAACAACCGGCCGCACACGGACCTGTGCAACCTGTGGCCGGCCTCGTACAGCCTGGCTGATCTCTGCGAGCATCTTTACGTCGACAGCCCGAAAGACGGCTTTGACGGAAGCAAGGTAGCCGATGCGGTCGAGGAGGGCCGGATCGAACAGATGCAGGAGTACTGCGAACGGGACGTAGTGGCCACGCTTAAGTGCGCACAGGCGGCACGAGCGGTACTTAGGCTTGACTAACCTTCGATCACACGTAGGCATGACACCGTCTGACCGAGTGCCATTAAGTCCTTCCGTCACAGAAGCCGACCGGGAACGTAATGGCCCTAATTACGACAGCTGTGCCGATACACTACCTTAGGCTAATTAATGAACGGAACTGTACGGCCATCAAAGCTCAACACAGTTTACGCTTGGCGACACATGACGTGCATGTTACCTGGTCTCGTGGGTCGGGAATTTCCCGGACTGCTGCCATGAGCGCACCTAGTCGCCCCCACATCTTACGCTGACAATACACCTACTCTGTTATGTCGACCACCGCATCCATCTCTTTATCAACCGCCGAGCTAACATCAAGCACATAGCGTCCTATCTTCATGCGAACCGTTTCAGCATCAACGATCTTCTTTACTGTTTCCGGTTTGAGCATGATTGCATTTTGTTCTCCAACTCCCGGACCCCGCGTCTCTGTACCAGCTTGTACAACCTTTCCTTCATGTCTTTCACCGTCCACCAAAAAATAGGCTTTCTCCACATTTAGAAGTGCCCATGTACTTGATCTTGTCGAAAGGACAATCGACCTGGTGCCATCGTTGTGGAAGATAGATACTGAGGCATTACGTATGACAGGTTTTGCCTGCTCCTCTACGACAACATCAACGGGCTTCGTCTGAACGATCCGTTCCCCGGTAAACTCATCCGTTTTATTTTGTAGAAACTCTACCTCTGGTGGGTCTGGAGGAATTACCGATACCTGGGCCAGAGACGGCGTTTCAGCAATTAGAAGGATCAGAAAGAACATTATGGCGATACGAGGCGCCATGTAGATCGGTACGCGCATTTGAAAACGACGGTTATTAACGAAATAAAGTGTGCAAGACCGAGGCCCTGTTACACGTGGATTTCCCTACTCACGTATTAAGGTTGTAAAGCCTGTTCCCCTTACTCATTCGTTGTGGTATTCGCGTCGACTGAACGAAGCCGAACCGCGGTTCCCACGCCAACCATAAGAAGCATCGATCGACCACTGGAGATCTCGCTGTATTTGAAATCAATCGCGATGATCGCATTTGCGCCCAAATCGTGGGCTTCTGACTGCATTTCCTCTAAAACGGTCTCCTTCGCTTCGGAGAAGGCATTTTGGATCGTCTCACTTCGCCCACCTACGATATCGCGAGCAACAGTAAAAACATCTTTGAATAGGTTCAGACCGATGGCAACCTCTGCAGTCACTATTCCGAGCCGACGCTCAACTTGACGGTCAGGGAGCACGGCCTCGGTAGTAACCATAAGGGAGGGGGTACTGACAGTCTCAATGTTCCGGTGACTGTCTTGAAGCCGCTCCTCGCGACGAGATTGATGACGCTGTACTGCGTCCGGAACGACCGTCTCAAGAGGTCGGAACCGTCTCGTGGATCCGTCTGCCGGCCGACAGGGGGTTTTCCGACCGAGTTTTAACTGACCAAGGAGGTTGACGAGTTCATCAACGGTATAAGGGCCTTCGACAGAAGACCGAGGCTTAACTTCGTATTTCATAGACGTTGTTGATTAGCACAGGGACCCGACTATAAATACAGTGTTTTAAGTGAAAATGTCTAACGACTGAGGGAAGCGGTGCCGGACCAGCTCTGTAATAGACTTCCACTTCTCGGATCTCTATTGAGGCAAAGCGGGATCCTTTAGGGCGCAAAAGGAGGAAGAGGCTCGGTGGTTCGGCTTGAGGCCTCGCTCGATCAACTAAGCTGGGACGGCTCAGTGATTCGGCCTTAACGTCAGCAAACGGCGCTTACCTGACCGGAAAACACAAATTTGATCCGGTTCAAAAATCTGCTCCTGATTTCTTATCCATGGGGTAACTCAATCCCGAACGGTGGTGCCAGCTAAGCAGAACGGCATCACGGAGCTGTCGGCTTAATCAAGAAGCATCACGCTGACGCTCTTAGCTCAAGATCCTCTTGAGCATGAACCATCACGAACCCGTGGAGCCTCATACGCAGCGTGAGAGCACGCTGCCCGTACTGCCCGAAGCGATGGAATCTGCAATCGACAGGGCCGTAGAGGAGCGCATTCAGCACGTAGCGAGCCAGTCGCCCTTGCCGCCCCTGTGGACGGTAAAGGAGGTAGGCAAGTACCTGAACGTCTCCAAGCGAACCGTCGAGCACTTGATCGCCGATGGCGAGATTGCCCCGATCTGGATCCGTGGCCAGCGCCGCTTCGATCGCGAGACGATCAAGGCCTACGCACACGCCCAGGTCGGGTAGCCAACCCCTACCATCGCCAAATCCCTTCCATTCACTACCCTCACCATGACCCGCGTCACCAAAAGCGGCGGGCGGCATGATGCCGTCCGCCGTCCTCATTCATCAGCGTCCGATCAGGAAATCTCGAAAGACGCCTTCAGCAAGGTCGTTGACCAGAAGGTGCAGGAGACACTGCAGCGCTACCCGTTCCTCACCGACGATAGCCTGTGGACCGCCGAGCAGCTCGCCAACTTCCTCCAGGTTTCGATGCGCACGCTGTCGAAGCTCGTGGCATCCGGCGACCTGAAGCCCGTGCAGACACGCCCGCGGCGCCTCTTCAAGAAGAGCCAGATCGACGCTTTCCTTCGGGCCAGAGTAGATCCGTCGGGCCTTCGTTAAGGGGATGCGCGTGCTGCCCTCTACCTCAGCCTGGATCCGCAGGGAGCAATGTACGGTGTGATTTCGCCCTTCCTCCCCCTGTCGTTCGTGATTGGGTGGTAACTCTCGCGCTGCGTATTATACATCCATATGTCGTCGTAGCCGTCCGGGCCAACGGGCTTCAGTATGGCCAGGGCCGTGGAGGATCCACTGGCGCCGTGTTCGGCAGAAACAGACTGCACGTCGCTAATGTCACCGTCCAGGTTCGCCAGTTGCCTCCAGCTCTTGTTAGACAGGTGGGCACCATACACGGGAAACGTTGATGTGGACGTTCGGTCGCCAACGAGCAGTTGCGTCCCATCAGGCGTCCAACCATGCACTCCGACGGGGTTATCGGGGCTGGATTCCGTTTTCGACGTCGGTAGAGATATTTGTTCGCCGGTCTTCGTGTTGAACACCCGTGGTTCTCGAGACCGGGGATCCTGGTATGCAAGCTTCGTCCCATCGCACGACCAGAATAGCCGGTACGGAGGAAGTCTGGGCTCCGCGAGCGTTCGTACCGATCGTGAGGACTGGTTGAGCAGGATCACGGAGTACGATGTCTTCGCGACAATGGCCCCTTCGCGCTTGCGGTCAATCCGTACGACGGCAGCAAACGTCGACGTGTCCGTTGGCGACCAGGCAACCCGCTCAATCCAGGGATGGTCGCGCTCTATGTCAGGCCCCTCCGGACGCGCCCAGAAAAGGTCGAGGTATTCTACG
This sequence comes from Longibacter salinarum, assembly GCF_002554795.1. NCBI lineage: Bacteria > Pseudomonadati > Rhodothermota > Rhodothermia > Rhodothermales > Salisaetaceae > Longibacter > Longibacter salinarum. The sequence goes on from NZ_PDEQ01000009.1 coordinate 79,290, forward strand.
GAGAGGTCTTGAAGATCCATGACGGCAATGCGACGATCCCCTTGCTGACTGCCATCGATACGGCTCGGCGAACCCTTCGTATCGATCAAATAGAGGAGGCGGCGCCCGTTCGGCGACCAGCTCAGTGAAAACTCGGGCACGCTGTTGTTCGTCAACCGCCAGACACGGTTCGAATCCGGTTCGAGGACGAAGATATCCTGTTCATCGGAACTGGACGTAGCACCTACGTCGGGGTCATTCTTGAATGCGATAGCTCCCTCGGGAATATCCGGAGGGGCGGACGTTTGCCCGCAGGCCTGAAGCGGCAAAACGAGGATTAAAAAGAGTAGACACCGCACGTAAATATGCATACGTTGATGGATTCGCCAGGATATCGAGCTTACAGTCGCTCTCAGGGAATGCTTTTACCGCATCACTTTTTAATTAAGGTGCTTTAGACTGTCAACTAGACTGTACGGTTTGGCTGGATGGATGTACAGTTGCCGCGCGGTGCCCGTCGAGTCGATACCTACCATGAAGTCCGTCCAAACGTGCGGCTCGTACAGGTAATTGCGATGGTAGGCAATTTCCCCGGTCACGTAGATCGGGTAGGGCAACACGTCCCGCTGGTCGTCCGACGGATAGAAGATGGGTCCGAACCTGACGGTGACCGCAGAGTCCCGCTTAGCGTAGTGTGTATAGTCGACGAGGCCGATCGAGCTTTTCTGGTCGAGGCATTTTAGCTGTTGTCGGTGGTCGGCCGCCACGTTCCGGGTCGAGTCGATGCTCTGCTCCAACCGACCCAAAACCTCCTCGCTCCGCTCATAGGCACGATCGATCACATCAGATGAGGGACCCACCAGACACCTCTTCAAGTCTTCAGCCGTGGTGTGAGCGCACAGTGCCGGCAAAAAACTGTGAGTGCTAAACGTGTACCGGGTTTTCTGGGAAACCGTACGCCGGGTGTCTTCCGTCGCCCCATGGTATTCGAGGAACACGTCGATCGTGTCGGAGCGCTCCAGGTAGCGATAGGTTTCCAGCAGGTAGCGCCACTCTGAGTCGTCGCACGCAGTTTCGTCGATTCGCGAAAGCTGACAGCCGATAAACGTAAAGCACACCCCAAGGCAGATACTTCCCCAAATAAATGCTTGTACACGGGTCATCGGCATACCGCCTTATGGAATCAAATAAATGACAACGGGCAGACCGGCCCACGGCGCCTCTTAAAAGAGTCATATCGACGCCTTTCTCGGAGCCCGCTAAACTTGCAGTAACGCTAGATTCGGATGCGCTCGATCTCCTCTTGCTGCACGTTCTGGCTCCGGCGATCATAGAGCTTCGTGGTCGTCGCAGACGCGTGCCCTGCGATATGCTGGGCGGTTTCAAGCTGCCCACCATTCTCAAGGTACGTCGTGATGCCGGTGCCACGAAACGTATGGCAGCAGACCTGGTCGGGATCGAACCCGGCGTCCAGGGCCCTGCGCTTCACCATCTGCAGGATGTTGTCAGACTGCAGTCGACGTCCGGTCAGTCGACCGGTGCGCCCCTTCAACGACTGAAAGAGAGGTGCATCGCGCTCTCCGTGTAAACCGGCGGCCGCAAGGTAGGCGTCCAGATACTCGCCGGCCTTGTGATGGACGGGGATGTCCCGCCGCTTTCCTCCTTTCTCCTGCAAGTGAAGCATCCAGCGATGACCGGCCTGGAAGTAGTGCCCGACGTCCAGACGGGCCACCGCAGACACGCGGGCGAACGTGTAGACCATCACCCCGATGATGGCCCGATCGCGCAGCTGCCCTACGTCTGAGGCGTCCTCCACGACCGAGTCGATCAGCTCCCGCGTCTCGCCCGCCGTAAGCACCGGCGTCTTCCCCGACTCCACCACCAGCTTCGGAGGGCGCACGGGAGCAGCCGGGTTGTCTTTGATGACCTGCCCGGTCACCAGCCAGTCGAAGAGGCGGCTGATCGCCGACAGGTGCTGCTTGACGGTTGCCGCAGAGCGATCGTCCTCCTCGACGTACGCCGCGACGTGGACGGGCTCGATGGCCTTGAGCGTGAGGCCCCGAGCGGATGCCCAATCAAAGAATTGGCGCACGGCCCGGCCGTAGGCCTTCCTCGTGTTCTTGTTGCGGATCTCCGCGGTAAAGAACTCGATCACCCGACGACCGGCCTGCTCACTGGCATCTGCAAGCACAGGAGGCAACGTCGAGCGGAGCTGTGGCACGAGGTCGGACATAGCGGCGTTTTTTAACTTGGGAGGAAGACATTTCCCAGCAGGGGCCCGACCTGTATTCTTACGCACAACCACATCGGCCTGATGAGGTGGCAAACCGATTTAGGCACGCAGCGCAATATTTCGATCGATCAACCTGCTCACGCGATAAATTCTCAGTCTAAAAGTTAAAGCCCAAGCCGAGAAAGCCTGCAGGAGCAACAGTGTCCGGTTTAAACACGATTCGCCCAACGTCTACTTCGTTCTCACCAGTTAAACGTGCGTTCAAGGCCAATCGGGCATCGACATGAAGATATCGGTTGAGACTCAATAGATGGCCCACTCCCACCGACACGAAGAGGGACTCCCATTCTCCCCTAGCAGTAGTACTCTCATATCCGACACTGTTTATGGCGTATTCAAAGCCAGTGGTGGCGTAAAAGCCCTCCAACTGGCCAGTAGGAAAATAATTACCCGTCAGCCGATACGCTAAATCAATCTCACCGTCTTGAAAGCCATCTCGCAAAAAGACATTGGGAATCTGCAAACTGTATATTTCCGCGACAGCCCGAAACCGGCTATGGCCTACCCATAATTCGCCTCCGTAGCCTCCGAGGGCAACAGGCAAACTGTTTGCAGCAACGCCCCCCGAAATCATCCGTGAAGTAAATGCACTGGCCCGCCGTTCTTTGTTTCGTTCATATATGATTGCATACCCTCTGAGAATCGGTACTCTCCCGCCTGGAAGCGACTGATAACCCCCAATCAGAGCATTATAGATGAAGCCCGGTTCTTGATGCTCACTTCGTTCCTGAGTGGGAATGATGGCGTCAGCTCCCATGGCGCGGGCACGCTCTCTCATGCTCTTCAGTAGGTCGGGGAGCGATTGTCCGACCGAACCGCGGGACTCCAGCATACTAATCACTTCGTACGGCTCTTGTGGCGGCTCGCTCAGTATTTCCACCGATTCGGACGGAGCGTACCGTTTTGATTCGTCGATGCGAACAGCGTCTGTCGTGGTACATGCTGGCAACAAAAGGACAACGACGAGAAGAAGCTTAGCATGCATAATCCCGTGGGCGGTATTGCGACATACGTGGACTCGACAGAGCCGAAGCCACGTACCACTAATGCCCAAACACCTGAAAGGCCACGCGTCGCCCAGCTCTATCTCAGAGTATGTATCAAGGTATCACTGTCCTTAATACAAATGACCGAGTCACCCTACCACCTACGGCATGACAGAATTGAGTCTTAGGTACGCTTAGGTCGCTGGTGTTGGCATCGGATAACTGATTTTATCCGCCACGACTGGTGGGCCCATTCATCAGCGCATGACTCCGAAACCGGCCTCTAACTTAAGGTGATCCATGACATCGCAGTATTGCGGAATCTCTTGTCAGTGTCCCAGATGTGCTTTGTTCTTATTGACTTCGACGGAATCGTTCGGCATATTACATGAAGAGGATTCACCATTCTATGCGAACTCGTTCTGAAGTAGATATCTCATACAGAGCACAGCCGTGAGCAAGCACTGCTGTTCGAGCTACCTTTAATTACACCTTCTTGCTGCGATGGACATCTCGATTAATGAGCAAGATGCTAAAGATCTATTAGAGGACGACTTTCCCCACATAGTCCGAGTGACTGAAGAATCAGATTCAGAGGGTGGCGGGAAAGTCAAGGTGTCTGTGGAAATACGCAATCAGAATATCCGCCTCGATGTACGGAAGTGGGATGGTGCTGGCAAGCTGACATCGGCCAACAGCAAAAACATCTCGTTTGGGGAGTTGATCGATGAACTCGGGTAGTGTTTTTTCGGGACCCAACAACTCAGCATAACAACGCCATGCACCCGGAACGTGGGCTGATGCGCGTAGGCTGTTGGTACGCTACCTTGAAAGACAATCACTTCGACTGATCGCTGGCGTGCCCTCGGCCGGTGATGGCCAAGCCGTTATATAGACTCCCGCGACTTAAACTGATGAGACTGACTGATCTGCCGAAGGATGAGATACTTGACCCATCGTGGGTTGCTGACTACCAGACTAAATATGACGCCCTCTGGCAGCAGGTGACCTTTTTGGTTAATCGCATGTACATCAACGGCAAGGTTTCAGAGTTTCCTATAGACCTGTTCTGCCCACCCCATCGTTCAACATTTCTAAGAGAGGTATTCTTCACCTTCTACCAAGCCGCGCTGATGTGCATTTGGCGCATCGCTGTTGACACCGGAAGGGATTTTCTGACAATCAGAGGTCTGAAAAATCAGATCGCAGCGAACATCAGGAAGGATGGACCTCACGACCACAGCGAACTCAAAGAGGCGTTCCTAGACCTAGTGCGCGCCTCAGACTTCGAGCAAGTTGTTGGAGCCGCCGAGGAGAGCGTCAGGGATCTTCGTCACTCTTACCTGGCTCACCTTAGAACAGCGCGTGTCGATGGAACAGATCCGAGGACATCGGCTCCTCTTCCCGTTGCGCGTCTTGAGAAGCTGACAGAAGCCATCACGCGCCAGATGACCGTCTTGGGATTTGGGCTAGAGCGCCCGTACCTGTTGCCAGAGTACAACGACAGAATCCGCCAGCCGGTCGGAAGACGTGGCGAACCTGACATAGATCGGCTGCTCACCCACGTAGTAGCAGACAGCGAGATCATCTATTGGCCCGAAAAAAGTCCTCAGGGTTGGAAATTCAGACGCCCCGGACTTTCAGAGGAAGAGCTTAGCTGGTTTAACCACTATAGAGAGAAATTGGGGTTGCCACGAGCATAGCCAGGTCCGCATAACCCGGTGCTGCACAGGACGATGGGGCAGTAACGTCTCTTACGGTCGCTCGCAGTTAGGTCGGTCCTCCGATAACATTACACCTCGCCACTCGCCTGTCCATTGCCGGTGATCACCATGCGCTATACTGTGTCTTAATCACTTAATAATACTTTAAACAAGATGAGTAACACATGGCCTAACGACATTCATCAACTCATTTTTATTCCGAACGTTGAAGGGGCTTTCAATGATCTAGCGGAATTGGCAGAGGATGAGGTTTGGCACTACGTCAATGAAGAGCGACAGGAGGATTCGGAAAAGTCTATGCCTGTGTTGTACAACTATGTTAAGTACACTTACAGAAGGCTTGCTGAGGAAGACAAAGTTGTTGTCGCAGATAATGGTGGCTCGATTGTATTCAACACAGGCTTAGTTACTGAAAGCCAAGAGCCTATCTTTTGCTACTCAGACCAGAACCGCATGCAGGACGTTGATGTGCCTTGGCACTTCCAAGGGTGGATAAGAAAAGGCGACTGGAAGCTGAACGGCTTCTCTACGCTTCCGCCAATGGCGCACTATTATGACGATCCGGCTTCTCTAGTGCTTGATACTCGGAAGGAAATCAGAGTCAACGTTGAGCACATCATTCGTGATAATAGAGATCGATTTCCTGAGCCTTACGACTCGATGAGCACTTTTCAGCTTCAGACGTTTCTGAAAGGGACAATAGATAACGCAATTGAAAGGGCGAAGCGGAACTACAAGGCAGCCGTTCCCCAGTACCACCAGGGTAGAATTCAGATCTTGCTGCCTCTCTGCTTGTCAAACCCTAACGCTGCAGACCTAGCTCTGGTAGTTGAAGACAAAGGTGCTTTCTATCGTGCATCGACTTGCCTTCCTCTGGATTGGGCCTACAACAACGCACGTCAACTGGCACGGCCAGATAGAGACTGGCTCAAGCCGTGAGAAGGTGTAAGTTAAAACCATATAACAAGGCGCTGTACCAGACGGTGTCGGTATGCGCTTTGAAATATATTAGTGTCGCATGTGCTCACGTCGAGTCGTGGTGTTGCCCCCGCCGGTGAGCGCTACTCGTTATAGTGCCCTTCACAGAAAGCCCCCAGCATGACAACAAATCACAACTATTGGCTCGTCGGCGCGAACTGGAGTGGAGATGACAAATCCGACGCTTTTTACCGTCGGGGCTATTGGGAAGTTGGGTATAGCGACGAACAAAAACCGGCGTTTGCAGCCAAAAGAGACCAAATGAAGGCCGGTGACCGAGTCGCCGTGAAGGCGATGCGGGGACGTGGCGCCTCAACAATCACGATCAAAGCTCTGGGTGTCGTGAAGGAGGTTCACGACGGCAAGGTTTACATCGATTGGCTTCTTACGGACCTTAATCGTGAAGTTGAAAGCAAGGGCTGCTTCCAGACAATTCATGGTCCCTATGGTACGAAGCGAGAGCCAGAATGGGTGAAGGAAGTATTCCACATCTAAGCAACAATATAAAATAGCTCTACACCTGACGGCATCCGGATACGCTTTGAACTGACCGCCATGTCTGGCTTGCTCACCACAAGGCCCCTTACTCACTCCAAGACCACTGACTCAGTGATCTGTTTGGACATCACGTCTCTGCCACAGCACCTGAATGCGTAAAATAGGCGTAAGCCTTTGATTTAGATGAAGAAACATCGTCTCTTCATCGGCTTACGCGACGGATTTGGGGGGGGTAAGTGGTCATACTCATAATCGATCGGTCGTGGGTTCAAGTCCCGCCGGGCCCACTTATATTTGCGCTACGTGCCTTGTTTACAAAACGTAGAACAAACGAGGCAAAACATAGGCACAACAAAAGCCTCTGCTGGCTCGCAAGAGCTCGTCAGAGGCTTTGCCTATTTGGTGGTTTGTATTGCATGTTCACGTTTCAAGCGAGGCTCAAAATGTCGCTCGCACTAACCGCGGTTACGTTGCGTTCTTTCCTAAGGCCCTCGACCGGTACCTTCCCAAGGCCTACCTGGACGGCGTCTAGAATCTCGTGTTCAGCTGCCCTCAGTGTAATAGCGGGCTGGGAAGACAGGTGACCGGAAAATCCGACCGGATCCCCGAAACCCGGTATCTCGATCGCCTCGCTGGGCGCAACGATTTCCTCATCGAGAGCCACCACCCGCTTCGCGAGACGCTGAAGCGACAAACCGGAACCACACCCCGGAAGCGACAAACGTTTCTGCAAGACATCTTACGGACGGCGACCGACTATCAGCCGCACACGTGCCCCCCGAGGAATTTGGAGACGGGTTCGATCATACGTAGACCGCGTTGCCTCACATCTCATTCGAGCATTGAAGATGGGCGACTCACAAGACACGACGATTCGTTGGTATGACGCCCGGGCAGACACCTATGCGGAGGCGACTCGCTCGGTCGACATGAGCCCGGTTCAGGACCGGTTTCTGACATATGTACGCGGCGACGGACACATCTTAGACGTCGGTTGCGGCTCCGGGCGGGACGCCCGAGCGTTCATCGAGCAGGGATATACCGTGACCGCCATGGACGCCTCCGAGAAGATGGCCCGCATCGCAGCGGAGTGGATCGGCCAACCCGTCCGGCACGAACGTATCGAGACGTTTGAGCCGGACCAGCCGTTCGATGGCATTTGGGCCTCGGCGTCGCTTTTACATCTCCCCGAGCACATTCTCCCGGACATGCTAAAACGAGTTGCAGGGTGGATGGCGGAGGAGGGAGTGTTCTACATGTCGTTTAAACAGGGCGAGGGGGAGCGCATGGCCAGCGGCCGACGATTCACGGATATGACCCAACCTAAGCTGCAGACGCTTCTTAAAGACCATACACCTCTTACGATTCGCGAGATCTGGACCTCCGGAGACGCGGGCGGACGAAGCATTCGGTGGGTCAGTGCAATCGCTCAGCGCGCCCACCCTGAGTAGAACCGTCATGCTCATAGTCGCACGTGTTATACACTCAATAACACGAACTCGTCGGCCAGGTCTCGGTGTAAATATTTGCACGCACTTTAGAGAGTGATTCATTACTTTACAGTGTAGTAGGCAGCGGAATCGCTGCCTTTAGTAGCCAACTCTCTTCCTGTACGTGCATCTGTATGGCTGTTTTGCCACTGAACACCCCTCTTCGAAACTCCCTTATTGTATCTGTTTTGGGCGCGGCCCTTTTCCTTCTAGCCGGGTGCCAGCCGAAATTCGTCGCCTACCATTCCACCGCGTCGATTCCGTATAGTGCGTCCTCGACGGCGACGGGCATGGAGCTCGTGATTGGGCCGGAGGAGAACGCAAGCAAGCGAGATTTTATCGTCTTAAAGGCTCGAGATCGGCAACTCGCTAATCAAGGGGAAGCGCCAGTGGAGTACGTGCTCCTCGCCCCGAAGTCGAGTGGAAGCATGTCCGGCTACGCGATTGAATCTGCCAACCTGCGTCGTTCTGTCCCGCTCCCAGGAGAGACAGTTGAGACTCTCATCGATGGACTCGCCGAGGCGCTGTCTCAGTGGGACCAGTCGGTTCAGGACGGGGAGGCCGTCTTCTACGAGTTCACGCATGCGCCGGAGCAAGACATCGAGCGCGTGAGCGAGAATGTCGTGGAGTGGACCTCGTCCCTTCGCTTCATCGCGTCGCATACGCCGGATGGCCCAACCGCCCGGATGCTCCTCGGCAATTCCCCAAACAAAGAGCTTCAGTACCTGGTCAGCTTTGAAGAGCGCGCCGCAGTAAAAGACTTTCGCGACACGCTGATCGAAGCGCAGTCTGTGAACGTGGCCTCGAAGTAGCCAGGCAGCCTTAGTGTTCGACCAGAAGCCAGGGCGGCCACGACCGCTCTGGCTTTTTCCTTTACCGCACCCAATAGCGCTCCTGTAGGCTTCCCCGAAATTCGCCCGGTCGGAAATAGAATATTCTTATCCTCGATCACGTAGCTGGGCAACGCCTGAGGCCTCTTCGACGACGGAATCAATCAGCCCTCCTCTCTCACTTGCGGTGAGCCACCGGCGTCTTCTCCGACTCGACCACCAGCTTTGGAGGGCGGACGAGCGCAGCCGGATTGTCCGTGATGACCTACCCGGTCACCAGCCAGTCGAAGAATTGGCTCGCTGGCCAGCCGCCTCACCGGCATCTGCAAGCACGGGAGGCAACGTCGAGCGGAGCTGCGGCACGAGATCGGGGGGCATGGATGGGACGTGTGTGGTCAGAGGAGACTCGGTAGAAGCGAAATTATGCAAACACCTGTTGCCGCAGTCGTCGGCACACCTGGGTCAATCGGCAGGTGTTCTAAAAATTAACGCCTATATGCTGAGCTGCATATCCCTGGGCTAGCCTAAATCAGTTAAAGAAAACGCCGGATTGCTTTAACGACAGGCTGGTCATTAAATTATGAGGGCATATATTTTAAAGTAGGTTCAGCCCATTAAAATTTTCTAGCCTCCGCTGCTACGCCATGTTGGTTAAAGACTTTAGTGATCAGGCGACTGGAGAGATGCACGTTACGCTGTCCAGCGGTTGGGGCATCACGAAAGGCTTCGTTCCTGACCCTCTTCCTCCCAACTTAGATTGGCCTACTGAGCTGTGGGAAGCCTACAGTTCGACCCTTACGGCAACGGCCCTGTCCCCGGTGAGACCGCAACCCCGCTCCCGCAAGCCGCATCGTTGGACGATCCTGGCAGAACGCAATGACACCCCATTCGGGGTTTGATCGCGTCCCATAGCGCCTGCAGCTGGGCATCGGTATCCGACGCGCGGAATACAGCAAGGGGATCGTCATGTGTCCGAAGATGTGCAGATGTCCTATGGTCCATATTTACGCGTATGATGCAAATATGAGCTATACTGTCGTCGCGTGGACGCCCAATGGTTCGTATTCGGATCGAGACGCGTCGGATGAGCTTCGACCCAGGGTGTACCATTCAACAACATTCCAATGTGATACGATGACATGAATCAGTGGGTGAAGCTCGGATGCGGCCACCTCGTAGCACTTCCTCTATTGCTGTTTTCGGGACTGTGTGCCGTCATCCTGATTTATGGTGACCACGTCACGGCCAAGAACGTCGCGGTTTGGGGAAGCATCGCTCTGGCGACAGCCGGCCTTGGCGTCGGTCTCTTGTTCTATCTCTGGCGCGATGTATGGCGCCGCGCGGGAAAACAGGAAGCGGAGACGTCCGACCCGGCGAAACCTGATGCATCGACGCCTGAGAACTCCACCTCAGTACCCGCGACCGATCGCGAAGCCGGGGAGCGTGAGTCCGTCGTAACGCATGGCGAGGATGCGCCGGAGATGTCAGATACCGATGCGTCGGTTGGCGTTCACGATGGTGATTCGCCCGATTCGATCGATGGTGACAACGACGAGCCGGAGCCGACTCCGCGCCTCGGTCCGGACGAGCGCCCGTGGGAACGTCGGGCCGAATGGCGCGATGAAACCATCACGTCCCACCAGGGAAGCATTGAGGACAAAAACAACTGGGTTATTTTTGGTGGGGGACTCCTCTTCATCGTCATTGGCGTCGCCGTCGGCATCGCAAACCCCGAAAAATGGCCGCTGACGGTCATGTGCAGCGCGTCCGGGCTCCTTATGGTGGGGATTGCGACCTACCGGATGCGTCGCGCGACACGGTTTGGCCCAACGAGCTTTGAGATGGATACACTGCCCGGCGTCCTTGGTGGTCCACTCTGCGGTGTGCTCCATACCGGTGTTGAGAGCGGAGATGCACCGGACGACGGCTTTACGGTCAAGCTCTCGTGCTACCGCCGACGCATCACCCGCGATAGCGAGGGCAACCTCGAGACCAATCACGTGCTCTTGTGGCGCGACGAGGAGCGAATGGTCCCGATGTCAACATCGAACGGCAAAACGGTGGACGTGCCGGTTGTCTTTGACATTCCGGATGGCCCGCCCCCCTCGACGGCGAAGAAGAACGCCAACCGGTACATGTGGACCGTCGAAGCATCAGCAGCGATGCCGGGCATCGATTATCGCTCGGTCGTGGAGATCCCGGTGTTTCCGGTCGTGGACGATGGGACGGCCCCCGTGGAGGCCTATCGCGAGTATGTACAGGAGCGCACTGCGCAGAGCTCGTTGAGCCGGGGGATTACGCTTGACCGTCCCCATCCAGGACGACTCACCGTGACCTTCGGCCGTGCGCGGCGTCCGTGGGTCGCTTTACTCATGACCGTCATGGCCCTGTTCTTCGTACCGCTCACCGTGCTCGCCGCGCTCCACGGAGGCATCTTTGTGTCGATCCTCCTCGGTATATTTGGATGTGCGTCTATCTGGGGAATGCTGAGCTACCTTACCTATCGGAGTTTGATCACCGTCGAGGATGGATCGATTCGCGTGCGTTCGGGCATCATCGGACGCGAGACCGAAACGGTCATCCCCTGCGACGCCCTGGAGGCAGCCCACCTCGTCACATCAGGCGGAAATGCGTACCGACTCTTCCTCGATTGTCGTCGCCCCGTCAAAGGACCGGAGGATCGACGTCCCATTCTTCGTAAGATCGTCCGAACCGTGTCGGGAGGACGACCGCCAACAGGCAATTCGTGGGAGGACTACTGGAGGCGATTTGGCATGACAGACGACCGCGTGACGGCTGCACAGATGATCACCGACCATCCAGAGGCCGAGTGGATCGCGGCGCAGATTGAAGAAGCGGCAGCAGAATCCGCACGCTTTGCTCCATCGACTTCGGGCTAATCCTCCTCCTGGGTCCGCCCGCAAGACGTTGTGCCTCACACGAGCCGGGCATTAACCGAAAAATGATAGGGTCTGACCCTGAATATCGTAAGTGGAATGTAGAGCCCGAAGCTTATGATCAGGCTCCCGGTGTCTCGGTCGCAACTGCTACGCCGCTCTTTCCACTGTGCGTCACTCTATTAGCCGTCACTGCGTTGAGCGCAATCAGGGGCGCCCCGTTGCTGCGAACGTGCTCTCTCGCCAGGACGCCCTCCATTGAACGTCTGCGTACGACGGACACACAGTAGCGAGATTCGACTCCGGTCACGCACGAACCGGAAAGATGAGTGTACTCAAGCGGTATTCGCAGCTCCCCCATCCCCCCTCTACCCCCAACGCATCGTCTTCATGCCCCCCGGATTCCCTGCCGTCGTACGGCACCGACTCGCATACCTGCTTGCTCTTCTGCTTTTTCTGTCTGTCCTTTCTCCCCGCGCGGCCGAAGCTCAACCCGTCCAGGAAGCGATTCTGCGAGCCTCTAGTGACGATGTAAGCACCGACTTTGGAGAGGACGTCGCGTTAGACCAGGGTCGGATGGTCGTCGGCGTGAAAAGAGATAGTGGACCGGATAGCGAAATCCCCGCTGCCGGGGCGGCGTACGTATACGAACGGCAACCGGACGGCACCTGGCTAGAAACGAGTATCCTGCGTGCTTCCAATGCGGGTCCAGTCGACCAATTTGGCTCGTCTGTGGATATAAGCGGCGACCGGATCGTCGTAGGTGCGCCGAATGAAGACGGAGCAGGTACCACTGCCGGAGCCGCGTACGTATACGAACGTCAGGCGAATGGTAGCTGGATCGAAACCGCTATCCTTCGTGCCTCAAATGCCGGCGATGGGGACTCCTTCGGGTTGTCGGCGTCCATCTCCGGCGAGCGAGTTGTTGTTGGGGCTCAGTATGAGGACGGACCGGATCCTCTTACCCTTACGGGGGCAGCATACGTATTCGAACGGCAATCAGATGGCACGTGGCAGGAAACAGAGGTCCTGCGATCGTCGGATCCCGATGACGATGAACAGTTTGGGCAATCGGTGGAGCTGAACGGAACCCGACTCGTCGTCAGCGCCCCGGAAAAGAAGTCCCCAGACGACCGTACCTGGGGGGTCGGAGCGGTTTACGTCTATGAGCGACAGCCGAACGGCACGTGGCAAGAAAAAGAACTCCTGCGGGCCCCCGATGCCCAAAGTTACGATAGATTCGGAGGGGCCGTCTCGATCGATGATGACTGGCTCATTGTCGGATCTAACGCTAGAGACATTCAGGATCCCAGAGTCTTCGCTGCTGGCGCTGTGTACGTGTTTCAACGTCAGACGGACGACAGCTGGCAGCTAACCGAACAACTTCGAGCCTCGAACGCTGAAGAATATGATCGTTTCGGCTCGTCCGTGACCATCGATGGAGACCGCCTGGCCGTGGGCGCCCCGTTAGAGGATGGTCTGAACAACGAAAATGGGGCAGGATCGAATACCGGCGCAGCATATATCTTTGAACGACATCCGGACGATACCTGGAAGGAAACCGGCGTCGTACGGGGAGTTGACCCTCTAGATTATGACGATTTTGGACGATCGGTGTCAATACATGGTGACCTGCTGGCCGTCGGGCAACCAAGAGATATCTATTCTACTTATGCGGATGAATCGGCTTACGTCTTCAACTTTGATCCGAACATCGAACCGACCGTCGCCACACCATTAACGGACCAGTCGGCAATCGAAGACGACCCGCCCATCGAGATCGACCTGTCCGGTAGATTCACCGATCCGGAAACCCCGAATGCGGACCTCGAATTGTCGCTCGCATCCAACGACAATGAGACCCTCGTCGATGCTTCCGTCAACAACGAACAACGACAGCTCACTCTCACCCTGCAGCCAAACGAGAGCGGAACCGCTACGATCACGGTGCAAGCCAAAGACGAAGCCACGGCGACGGCGACGTCCTCGTTCGTCCTGACCGTCACGGAAGTACCGGATCTTTCAATCACTGATGGATCGAGTGCAGGACTCAGTCTCACCCCCAACATCGACCCAGGCACAGACGACAATCTCCTTGGCCTCCTCAAACTCAGCGCAAGTACGGACGGCGTTTCGCTTGAGGGCGTAACGATCAGCAACTCAGCGGTGGGCACCGCAGGCATGACGGGCGCCACGCTCTACGCATCGGCCGACCCCAGCCTCGATCCCACGACAGACGACGAATTGGTCGTCCTTTCGATCGATGAAACCGACGCCCCGGCGACGTTCGACTTTTCCGGGTTCACAACGGATCTGACAAGCACAGCTACGTACCTGCTCGTCGCGGTGGATGTGCAGCCAGATGCTCCGGACACGCCCATCGCTCTAACGCTCGCAGACAAATCAGCACTGGCATTTACGGGGGGCGAGATAACAAGCCTCAATGGATCGGCCGCGACGAGTTTCAACGACCTGCCGCTGTCTGTCGATGCAACCTCCCTGCCGGTTGAGCTGGCAGGCCTCTCTGCGCAGGCAACCGAGACAGGCGTCACGATCGAATGGCAAACTCTCTCAGAAACTGGCAACGACCGCTTCGAGATTGAGCGCCGCATCCTCACTGACGCCCCATCCGTCAGCGAAGACGCAACAAACTCACGGAGCGCGTCCACGGACTGGGTGCAGGTCGGCACTGTGGGCGGAGCGGGCACGACGACAACGGCGCAGCGCTACGGGTTCGACGACACCTCCCTTCCGTACGATGCCACAACCCTCTCTTACCGACTGAAACAGGTGGACGTGGACGGCACGTCGGCATACTCTTCTGCGATTCAGGTCCGCCGTGCAGAGGCTACGTCGCTGAAGCTCCTCGGGACGTTCCCCAACCCTGCACAGGGGCAGGCCACCGCCCGGCTCAACGTCCCGGATGATGTTGCGAACGCCCGCCTCGTGCTGTACGATCTGCTCGGACGGCAGGTGCAAGCGCTGCCGATCTCAAGCGTGGGCCGACAGAAGGTGCAGCTTCGCACCAACGATCTTGCACCCGGCACCTACTTCCTTCGCCTCACCGGCAACGGCCAGGTCCGCACAAAGAGGCTGACGGTGGTTCGATAGCGCCCCCGAATGTGGCCTTCCGACGACCGAACCATCAATCGAGCGGCTCTTATCGGCACCATATGAGGGGGCTCCAGCGGACGGATTTTCTGCGAGCAAACGCGATCGCCTCGAAGACGTGGAGGTAAAATGTTTGCTCCCAGCGGCCTATTCCGCCCCGCAGGCCCGGCGCTTTTGCTGTGGGCTCCCCGGCGGCACATTGCAGGGAACGGGTGGCAGCTCCACGCGCTCCAGGACGGGGTAGCGCCGTTCGAAGCGGAACGGCCGGGGGTTGCCGGTGTCTTCCTCGCCCAGGATGAGCACCATCGTTCCCTGATGGATGAGCTGGCCGCGCGCGGAGGCGATGCCCTCGCGGCCCTCGGTCGTCGTCCACGCGTCCGTCCACGCGTAGAGCCACTCGGCATCGCTGTTGACGAGGCGCACGCAGCCGTGGCTCGTCGGAGCGCCAGTCGGCATGGCGTACTGGTGCAGGTGAATGCCGCGCTGGTGATGGATATTCATCACGGAGTACATCCACCACTCCTCGTCCGCTGGGCTTTCGGAAGAGAGGCGTTTCTCTGCCTTCCAATTGATGTTAAACCGGCCGTTCGGCGTGGGCGTCTCCAGAGCCCCCGTATTCGCGATCCCCCAGCGCTCGAGCTTTCCGTACTTGTACGCGGCCCACCCTTGCACGTCTTTATGTAGAACGAGCACCTTGTCGATCGCGCGTCCGCCGGGATAGTAGCGCGGAAAGGGCGCGTACGCACGAAAGTCGATCTCGAAGCGGGTCGGCACGACGAGCGTGTCGCCGAGAGCCACGCTCTCGAGCGCGACGCGGTTCAATAGCGCGACCGTTCGGGCGCGCATCCGTCCCCAGGCGATGTCGCCCTGCCCCAGATCCTCGTACAGGCGGTGCCGCGCCCGAACCGTATTGGCTTCGTCATCGCCGAAGACGTGGTAGTCATAGTACACTTCTGGCAACGCATCGAGCGCCTGTCGCTCCTGCTCCAGCAACTGGGCGACCTTCACCTGATCGACCAGGTTTTGAGCGACGGCGACACGCGGCACGCACGCCAGCAGAACAAGACAAACAAGAACGCGAACACAGCCATGCGTACCGATCGAACGAGAAAACGTGGGGCTCATCGTGCCTCTTCTCATTACCCAGACCACAGATTAAACGAAGCTCTCTATGCACGCGGTTGTCTCGCATCGATGCTGTAAGCCCCGCCTCCATTTGTCGCGAAGAACAGGAGTCCGCCGAAGAGGGCGATGTTTTTAAACAGCGGTCCGAGCGTCGGCGCGCCAATCTGAACGGTGATGGTAATCGGGACTAGGACGGCCATGAGGAGCAGAGCGGAGAGCCGGGTTCGGTATCCGATGAGCAATGCCAGTCCGCCGACGAGCAGAGCGACGCCTGCGGCGATAACCATCGGGGTCGAAGGCAGAAGAGAGGTGGCCAGGTACCCCATCGGCGCATTTTCGAGGCGCAGGGCAATCGATTCGGGATCCAGTAGGTGACCCGCCCCGGCAACGATAAAGATCAGGCTGAACAGGCCACGAAATAGACCGTCGACAATCGGATGGCGAGAATAACCAGCGTGCGAGCTGGCGGTTGAAAGGGAGGCGTCCATGGGAAAAGAGGGGGCTGGAAATTGAGGTCAGTTTGGCAAAAAGCCGAGGGGAGCGGGTCGGTCTGGAAACGCACACTTAGAGGTCGACGGACAGGTAGCCGACAGCCTGCCGCTCCAGGGTGTGGACGAGGCCGTTCGGTACGACGCGGACCTCCGACATCACGTCGCTCCGCTCCACGCCGAGGTTGGCCATCGACATTCCACAGGCGAAGACGGACACCGGGCCGCTTGCTTCGGCCGTACGAATGGCTTCTGCGACAGCGTCATCCTTCCCGAGGTGCTTCACCGCTTTCCCGCACACGACGATTTCGACGGGCTTGCCCTGGAGCGCCTCGGACGCCTGCAGGTCGCCCGCCGTCTTGATGGCGGCGCGAATGTGCTGCGGCGTCCGCACGAGAAAAACGACGCCCGGCGCGGACGCACGATCATCAAGCTCGCTCGGAGCATGAACGGCGTCTTCGGGTGTCGCCGGCTGCGACTGAACCTGGCCCGGCGCCATCAGCAGCGCCATGACAACCATCGGGATGAGATAGAAGGCTCGGTTGATCGAGGGATTCATCATCGTCACGTACATTCTGTTTTCGGATTAGAAATGAGATACAGCGGCCGCGCGGTCGAAACTGCAGCTCATGAGTTGCTAGACGAGAGCGGCTCTCTTTTCTGCGACCTCTCCGGTGCGACCTGAGAAACACGGCGTGCAGTCGACAGCCCACGCTCCAGAAATCGATCGAACGCGTCGGGGGCCGCCATGCCACTGTGCTGCGCCTTCACCTCCCCGGCGGGCGTTATGATCGCGTAGCTCGGCAGCGCGACCGTTCCAATCAGGTCTTGCTGATAGCGCCGAAGCGCGGGCCCTTCCTTGCGGCTATCTGTGTAGAGACGCAGGCGCACGAAGTCGGAGCGAAGGTGCTCCGAAACGATCGGCTTTGGAAACACGTTGGCCTCCATCTCGCGGCAGTTGGTGCAGGTGTAGCCGGTGAAGTCGACGAAGACCGGCTTCCCGCTCACTTCTGCTTTGGCCATGGCCGCGTCGATGTCATCCGTATGCCAGTTGAGCTCGCTCAACCGGGTGTCTTCACCGGGGCTGCTGGCAACGAGACGTCCGGGATCATCTGCCTGGGACGGCGGAAGGTAGGCGTCGAGCCCGCCAAGGGGCGCTCCCCAGAGGCCCGGCGCCATGTACAAGCCGAGCGCTAGGAAAAGGGCACCAGCGAGCGACCGCCCCACACCAACAGCGGCGGCATTGCCCGCAGCATCGGCCTCGTTCGTTATCCGAAGCTTGCCGAGAAGGTACGCGCCCGCCATCAGGAGCAGCGAAATGGTGAGCGCGATCACGAGTGGCCGGGGCAGCCACGCGGCCCCCTCATTCCACACGAGGTCGGCATTGGAGAAAAACTTCAACGCAGCCGCCAGCTCGACGAAGCCGAGCGTCACTTTCATAACGCGCATCCACGGTCCCGATGACGGAAGACGCTCAAGCGCGTCGGGAAAGAGCGCAAACGCGACAAACGGGAGGGCCAGGACGCTGCTGAACACGAGCATTCCCAGAACGGGATACACCCACGTTCCCTGCGAAGCGGCCGCGAGCAATCCGCCTACGAACGGCGCTGTGCAGGAAAACGAAACGACGGTGAGCGTAAGGCCCATAAAGATCGATCCCGTGTAGCCTCCCCGGCGATCCGACTGCCGATTCAGAACGTTCGCCACCGTCTGCGGCATCCGGACCTCGAACAGCCCAAGAAGAGACAGGGCGAAAACAACCAGTACCGCACCAATGCCCAGGTTGACCCACGGGTTGGCTGCGACTGCCTGCGCCCCGGCCGCACCTAGTACGGCTGCTGCGAGTGCACCCAGACCGGTGAACGTCACGATGATCGTGATTCCGTAGATGCTCGCGTGTCGGAACGATTTTCCACGACTGGATGCATTTGCGAAGTGCGATACCGTGAGCGGCACCATGGGCAGGATGCAGGGCATGAGAAAGGCGCCCAGTCCTGCGCCCGCCGCCAGCAGCAAAAAGACCCAGAGTCCTTCGCTATTCCCGGCGCTGGCGACATCACTGCTGCGGACGTCTTCGGTCGAAGAAGATGGAGCGACCTCGGGACGCACCAACCCTTCGTAATCTGCGTCCACGAAGGCCGGGCGAGGTTCGCCTGCCTCAATCGAAACGCGCACCGTGAATGACGTCGTACGCGGAGGCATGCAGAGGTCGTCATTGCACACCATGTAGCGTATGTCTCCGCCCAGAGTATGAGAACCCTGCTCGACGCCATCTGAAACCCGAATTGCAGTTCTCACCTCGGCAGACTCATCGAAGAAGTATGCCTCGTCCTGAAAGTTCGGATCGAACTCTTTGTCTGGCGGCGATTGCCGCAAAGACGGGTCGGCGGCGACCCCGTCGGGGAGCGAATCGACCGTGACATTGAGCGCCTGACCGACGGGCGAGTCGAGCGCGTACATGTGCCAGTCGCCGCGGATCTCGGCCTCCAGGCGCAGGGTCACCGTTTCCCCCGGCCGGACCGTCTGCGGCCTCGCCTCCGCACGCCACATCACGTTAGACGCCGTTGTGGAGTCGCTCCCCATACTCACAGGTTCACTCAGGTACGACGCCTCGGCTTGACGCGACGTCTCGGTTTGCTGAGAAGGGATCGGCTGGGAGGATACCGGACAGCTTGCGAGCCCACCGGGAGTTAGCGTGATGAAAACAGCCATCAACGCAGCAAGGGCCGGGATGGATGCGAAGGGGTGCTCGGACTCCGAGGAACGCACGGAGACAAAGAGGTGCTTAATCAAATTCATCCTGTAGAACGGTACTCTAGAGAAGGTACGAGCGGCGAATCAGCGGCAGCGGCAGGCGGATCACCTCGTTGTCATTTCGTCTGCCTCCAGAGCCGACATCTCCGACGCCGAGTACTCTTCGGCCGAGAGCTCGTTAAGCACAGGCTCGAGTGCACCCTTCAGAAGAAGACCCGTGTGCCGATATCGCACGCGGCCTGCTTTGTCGATCACATAGGTTCGCGGCACGGTGCGCGTCTGCCCGTACTTCTTCCAGGCCACGGAGCGGCTGGCCACCTGCGGATAGTTCAGCTCGTTCGTTCGCCCGAACTCGCGCACCGCATCAAGCCCCTGCTCGTCGACGGACAATCCGACGAACTGCACACCGTCCTCCGCAAACTGGTCTTGCAATTCCACAAACCCGGGAATCTCAACCCGGCAGGGCGGACACCACGTCGCCCACACGTTGAGCACGACCACCTCTCCGCGGTGACGGGAAAGCTGAAACGTCTCTCCGTTCATCTGTGTCAGTGCGAAGTCGGGCGCGCGGGGACCACGGTCCGGCAGATCGATATCCGGACTCAAGTCGTTCCAGAGGTAAAAACCGAACACAAGCAGAATACCCCACATCCAGTTTCGGCGCAGAAATCGGCCGATCGCATAAGCTGCTTGTATCCCCCGCTTACGTAAGGATGAGTGCTCGGCATTTTGATGTTCGTCGGATGAGCGTTGAGGAGATAGAGATGCGTTAGACATAGCCATTTCTAGAGAGGGAGAGCAGGATCAGAGCAGGCGAAAATGCGACGTGTCCCGTTCAGGAGCCCGCACTGCTGGCCTCGTTCAGAAGTGGCTTGAGTCGCGCCCGCAGCTGCTTCTCGGGCAGATAGCCCGGGCGAGCAAAGGCAATGTCGCCCTCCGCGTCGATAACAAAGGTCGTCGGCAGCCCACGTACGCCGCCATATTTTTGTACGACGCTGGACTCGCCCATGACGAGCGGGTAGTTGATCGCCATCTCCTCGGCGTAGGGGCGCACCGCTCCAAATCCACCTTTATCGAGCGAGATGCCGACGAACGTGAGTCCCTGATCGCGAAACTCTTTCTGCAGCTTGATGAAGCCCGGGATCTCCATCCGACACGGTGGACACCACGTCGCCCAGAAGTTCACGACGACGACCTCGCCGCGGTGCTCAGACAGGCGAAACGTCTCCCCGTTCATTCGTTCGAGGGCAAAATCCGGGGCCTTCTGCGACTGCAAAGGATGCTGCGAGCCGTTTGCGCCCGAAGCCCGAGTCGACGTTACGGGTGGGCTCTCCGATTCTGAGGACGAACGGTCCGGTGCTGAATCGGGGAGAAAGACGTACACTCCGCCGATGAGAACGACGACGGCAGTGAGTGCAATGATGCGAACGTACTGCGTGCTCCAGATAGACATAGACGTAGGAATCTCCGCTTGGAAGGCATAAACACTTGGTTCGGCCCGTTCCCACAGCGTGATGCACGGAGGCCGCGGGGAAACAGATGGCCAAATGGGATGCGTCCGTGCACAGACACGGCACGGGACGGCCCGCCAGAAACGCTGGCGAGCAAGCGGAGACGGTTACAAGCGCAGCACGACGGTTCGCTGCGTGCTCAGAGACATCTGAGCGGACGAAAGAAATAGAACGGAGCCACGATCTCCGTCGGGTAGAAGCAGATCACTCGGTGGAGGCACAACGATCGCGGGAGGCGGACCTCCACCCGACGACGAGCCGCCTGGAGACGAACCACCCGAATGATCGTCGGCGAATATGCCGTGCGTCCTCTGCGTAGCAGTCAGCGTCACCGCGTAATCCATCCATCGCGGCGCGGGCACGGCCACACACGGAAGGACGGGATCGGCGACATCCACGAGCACGGCGCCGTTTGACGATGTGCGCGCCGATCCGTGTACCGAGCCGGCCGTTGCTTGGCTCGACCCGTTCGACGCCGACACGGCACTCTGCTTCTGAACGGCCTGTCCATAGCACGGCACGTTCGCCCCTACGAGGAGGGGACCGAATAGCAAGAGCACGGTCGACGCCCTCAGCAGCACACGGCTGAAGACATGCTCTTCGTGGTATGTTTGGACGGCCTCAGTCATTGCGACATGTAGTTACAATCAGACACGTCGCTCAACGGCCCGTCAGGTGGTAGGTTTCGACAGCCCACTCCTCGGAGCCTTGTTGTAGCCGATGTCAACGTGAAGTGGGGCCGAGACGATCGCCCCCTGATCTGACGTTTTACTCCGAAACGTTCTTCGCCCCGCCCGCATCCGCCGACATTCGGCAAGGGTTGTCTTCGGGCTCATAGGGGAGCGTGATCGTGAAGAGGCTGCCCTTGCCCTTCTCGCTCTCCAGGGTAATCCGTCCACCCAGCAAATCGACCAGTCGGTGCGTGATGTGAAGGCCCAGCCCGACGCCCTCGTAGGTTCGCGTGTAGCCCTCCGACTCCTGCGTAAACTCGTGGAAGATCTTCTCCGCAAACGCCTCGTCAATGCCAATACCGGTGTCCTCCACCTCGATGCAGACGTGCTCGTCTGCGGGGTGGAGTCCGACACGAACGCCTCCGTCGTCGGTAAATTTGACGGCGTTGGAGATTAGATTTGCCAGAACGCGGTGGATCGCCCCACGGTCGGTCGAGGCCATGACGGGCTGGCCCGGCACGTCGGCTTCCAGACGCAACCCTTTGTCCTCCGCATCCTTCTGAAAAAGAGACAACGCCTCGCGCACCTCCTCCGTCAGGTCGACCGTCTCGGCTTTCATCTCGACGGTCTTACTTTCAAGCTGAGCGAGATCCAAGACGGACGTCAGCGTGCGCTCGAGGCGGCGGCCGCTCTGGAAGATCATCGACAGCAGATCGTAATTCTCTCCCTCAATCTCGTCCTGCAGCACCTCGGTGAACCCGATGATCGCCGTGAGCGGCGTGCGGATCTCGTGACTCATGTTGGCGAGGAACGACGACTTCAGGCGGCTCATCTCTTCGGCCTGCTCCTTCGCCTGGATGAGTTCTCGCTCTCGCTCTTTGCGCTCAGTAATGTCCAGAACGATCGCGATGAATCGAGGTCGCACCTCGCCGCGGTTCAACTGCAACCGGACCTGGACCGGATAGGAGCTCCCGTCCTTGCGCTGATGCGTGGTTTCAAAAATAACGATCTCTTTCTCTCCCGACCGGAGCGGTGCCAGAACCTCTTCGAAGGTCTCCAGATCGTAAGGTTTGAGGTCCAGCGGCGTGAGTTCGGCGAGCTCGTCGGCCTCGTACCCGAGGTTTTCGCGGGCCCCTCGGCTCGTCTGCACGAACTCGAGTGTTTCGGCGTCGAAGACGTAGATTTCGCTGGGCACCGCCTCCAGAAGCCGACCGAACCGCTGCTCGATGGAAATCTGACGCCTGCGCTCCGTGATGTCGGTGATGGATCCCGCCACACGGACGGGCTCACCCTCCTCGTTCCAGATCGCCTGACCGCGCGCCTGAAACCAGCGGTACGTCCCGTCCTTCGACCGGCACCGATATTCGACATCGTACGGCGTACGGTCGTGCAGATGCTCCTCAATCGCCTTCATGGTCGGCTCAACATCATCAGGATGCAACACGTCCTTCCACGCCTCAAGCGTCTGATCAAACACGTCGGGCGGCCACCCGATGAGCTCGATAAACCGATCCGAATACCAGACCTCGCCATTCTTCAGGTCCCAGTCCCACAGACCGTCCTTGGAGCCGCGCACGGCGAGATCAAACCGCTCTTCGCTCTTGCGGAGCTCCTCTTCCGCCTGTTTTCGCTCCGTGATGTCGACGTGCGTTCCGACCATCCGTAGCGGGTTGCCATCCTCGTCCCACTCTACGATCTTCCCCCGGTCGAGTACCCAACGCCATGAGCCGTCCTTGTGGCGCATACGGATCTCCTGGTCGAGATACGAAAGCTCGCCCCTGGCGTGGGCTTCAATGTCGTCGTAGACGGACTGCAGATCGTCCGGATGAGTGTGCCGCTCGAAAAACGTGTTATCGTACTCCAGTTCGTCGAGCGTGTACCCGAGGATGGCGGCCCAGCGCTCGTCGTAGACCGTTGCATCGGTCTGCATATTCCAGTCCCACATTCCCGCGCGACCACCGACAATAGCCATCTCCAGCCGCTCACGCTGCTCTTCCAGCGCCTGCCGACGCTGGTAGGCGTCGGTCACGTCGCGAAAAACGAGCACGACGCCGAGCAACTCGCCCTCACGCGACCGAATGGGGGCCGCGCTGTCGGCAATCTGTCGTTCGATCTCTTCCCGGTCGTGGAGAACCCGGTTGTTGTTCATCCCCACGATGTCACCGCTTTCCAGCACCTCGCCAACCGAGCTTTCGACCGGTTTGCCAGTTGCAGGATCACGCAAGTCCACGACCTCCCTCAACGCATGCCCGTCTGCCTCTTCCGCCGTCCATCCAGTGAGATCCTCGGCAACACGGTTCATCTCCGTGATACGACCGGAGGTATCCGTCGAGATGACGGCATCGCCGATCGAGTTAAGTGTGACCGACAGATATTCCTCGCGCTCGCGGAGCGTCTCGGTCAGTTCGCGCCGCTGCGTAATGTCGCGCTGAACGGATACCCAGTGCTCCACCGTCCCGCCGTCGCCGCGCACCGGCGTAATGCTCCACTCAACCCAGAAGGGCGTTCCGTCCTTGCGGTAGTTGAGGCCGGTGATGCTGGTCACAGGCTTCCCTTCCTCAAGACACGTGCGGACGCGATTCAGGATGCCGCGATTCGTATCCGGACCCTGCAAGATGCGAGGCGTCTTGCCGATCACTTCCTCAGCCGAATATCCGGTCATCTCTTCGAATGCCGGGTTGACGTACTCAATCCGAGGCCCGGGTTCGTCAATTGGAGCTCCCTCCGTTATGATCACGGACTCTGCAGCATCCTTGACCGCGCAACTCATGAGCTTTAGCTGCTGCTCCCGGGCATGACGCTCGGTGATATCGTCGAAATAGATCGAGAGCCCGCCTTTGTCCAATGGATAGGCCTTGACGTCAAACCAGGCCTCAAGCGACGGGGAGTACGATTCGAACTGCACCGCCTCAAGCTCCTCCAGGGCGAGCTGCAGTCGCTTGTACACGATCAATTCCTTTTCCTCGGGAAACTCTTCCCAGAGATGCTCCCCGATCATTTCATCGCTCGAGCGCTGCACGAATTCTGCGGCTCGCTGATTCAGGTACGTGACGGTCCACTCGCTATCGACGGCAATGAACCCATCCGTAATGCTTTCGAGAATCTCTTCCCGGTGACGCGGCTGCGCACGATATTCGAGCTGGTCGATAATCACATCCGCGAGCTGCTGCAGCGTGGCTTGCTCGTCCTCCGTCAGGCCACCCGGACGGGGCGCGGTGTCCAGCACACACAAACGGCCAATGGCAATGCCGTTCGGGGTTGTGAGCGCCGCTCCCGCGTAAAACCGAATTCCCGGTGCCCCCGTCACGAACGGATTTTCGCAAAACCGAGGATCCACTGTTGCGTCGTCGACAACGAGCAGCGACTCCGTATCGAGTGCACGTGCACAGAATGATGTGTTGAGGTCGACCTCTTTCCTCTGAAAACCCGTCTGCGCCTTGGCCCATTGACAGCGGTCGCTGACAAAATGAATCCCAGCCATCGGCATACCCAGAAGCCGAGCCGCCAGATCAACGATCCGATCGAATGCGGCCTCCTCATCCGTCCCCAGAATCTCGTACCGGCGTAGCGCGACCAGACGTTGGTGATCTCGACCGGAGTTCGAGGGGACAGACGGGGGAAGGGGCGTCATGGGACGACGTGGTCAGGAACGCAATACATTTCTCGTCACAACTTCATTGTATAATGACTTTTTACAACGCACAAGATATCGAAAAATGCGATGCAGTCAAATGAAACGCACCGGACGCCTGTAACGAGCCCGACAGAGCGATCCTGGGACGGAGCGGCTTGCCACCCTGCGCGGTTCTCGTCTGAGAAACAGCCTTCATGGTGCGTTCAGATTCAATCGGCCGGCCCGATGCATTACTGTGCTGTGCCTTCCATTCATCGGCACGCTGTTCTCTCCTCCTCGTGCTTTCCCCGAGACCGGACGGGGCCGCAAAGCATCCCTCCGTTCGAAATAACACCCCCTTCGCTAGAACCTTTCCGGATCGTCTCAATTCGGGCAAGGAAGCCCGGGATACCCTGCCAGGCAGAACGGTAGGCATAGTTGCTCAATCTCCCGGTTCAACGCACGCTCCTCTGGCAACCATCCCCCGCTCCATGATACGATTGTTGATTCTTCTCCTCGCTGTCTCCCTATCCGCCTGCGGCTCCGGCGACGATCCCGGCGACACGGCGTCGAGCGCTGTTGCCGCTGCTGAATCGGTGTCGTCTCCGGCAGACGGTAAGGTCGTGGTCGATCGCGTCGAGTCGGAGGACGCAACCTTCCGGGTCGTCCAGCTGGCGGAAAGCCTTGAGCATGCCTGGGCCGTCGACTGGCTCCCCGACGGACGGATGCTCGTCACCGAGCGCCCCGGACAGATGCTTATCATCGACGAATCGGGCTCCAAAACGGCTCTCTCGGGCGTCCCGGAGGTCTGGGCCGAGAACCAGGGCGGCCTCCTCGATGTGCGCGTGGCTCCGGACTACGACACCTCGGGATGGATTTACTTCTCGTACTCGAAGAAAGAAAATGGCAAAGGCGGCACGGTCGTGTCCCGAGCCAAACTTCAAAACGGCTCGCTCACGGACGTCCAAGAGATTTACCGCCAGACCCCCTTCCTGGAGCCGGACTACCACTTCGGATCCCGCATCGCGTTTTCGCAGGACGGCAAGCTGATCGTGACGCTCGGTGAGCGCGGCCAGCGCCGCGAGCGCACGGTCAAAATTCCGACGCCGAGCACGTCGGTCGGCACGACGGTGCGGCTCAACATGGACGGCTCCGTGCCCGACGACAATCCCTTTGTTGGCCAGGACGACGCTCGCCCGGAGGTCTTCAGCTACGGTCACAGGAACCAGCAGGGCATGGCGATCCACCCGGGGACAGGCGACATCTGGCAGCACGAGCACGGCCCGCACGGCGGCGATGAACTGAACCTGGTCGAGGCCGGCAACAACTACGGCTGGTCGGCGGTCAGTTACGGCGATACCTACACGACGCCGCGTGAAGACATCGGCGGTACGGAAGCTCCCGGCGTGACCGAGCCCGTCAAATACTGGGACCCGTCTCCGGCCCTCTCGGGCATGACGTTCTACACGGGGGACGCATTCCCGAACTGGGAAAACGACCTCTTTATGGGTGCGCTCGCGCAACTCAAGCTCATTCGCGTCGAGCTTAACGACGATAACGAGGTCACCCATCAGGAAGAGCTGCTGCGGGGCGAGCTTGGTCGCATCCGCGACGTGGCCATGGGCCCGGATGGATACCTCTACGTTCTCACCGACGCCCCGAACGGCGGCCTCTACCGACTGGAACCGGTCAGCGACTCCGCTGAAAGCTGACGTTCTTGAGGACCATGTTTCAAAACACCAGAGCCCCGGGATGCCGATAATGGCACGTCTCGGGGCTCTCGCTTTGGGTAATTACAGGAAACCCGCAACGACAGCCTCACACCGTCGCACGGCCGTGCGACGGTGGCCTTGAGGAGATCAGGCGACTCGAGTGCAGCGATGAGGGATGTCAGCGACGGAACGGGACGCTACGATCGAAATGGTGGGATCCATCTGCGAATGCGATCTGTTTCGGCCCCCAAGCTCTGTCTCATCACCTCGACATGGGTAACTCGCCTCCGTTTACCATCAGCCGATCGCTGCCATTCTATGTATTCTCCGCCGACACGCACAGGCTCGCCACGTTATGCCTGGACCGTTCTCTTCCTTCTTGTGACCGGGCTCCTCATCGCAGGACCCGTTGCGGCGCAGCACCATGCCGGAATGCACGGGGGAAGCGAGCCCGGCTCTAGCGCTACGCCGACCCTTCAGGAGCCGGGCCAGTCGGTGTTTGGGAGCATACAGGAGGCCATTCGTCACCTGGAGGCAGACTCGACAACCGACTGGTCGCAGGTCGACATCGACCGGCTGCGACGGCACCTGATTGACATGCACCAGGTCGCCGTTTACGTGGAGGTGCTGGAAAAGACGGATATCGACTCCGGCCTTCGCCTTCGCGTGCGGCCCACGACGACCGCCGCTCGAGCGTCCCTCAACCGGGTCCTGAACGCTCATCCACATATGCTGAACGCGGAAACGGGCTGGGATATGTCCGTCGATCAACAGGAGGACGCGTTCGTCCTTCGAACGACAACCGACGACGCCCGCGAGGTCGAGAAGATTCGAGCGCTCGGATACATGGGACTGCTGGCCTACGGCACGCATCACCGCAGACATCACTGGCACCTGGTTCGCGGTGAGAACCCGCACCATCCACCATCTGGTGATGACACGGCATCCGAGCCCCAATCTCTGAACCAGCACGAACGGAACGAGAGATAAACGACGGACAACTGGTCTGCGCTTACGCTAATCGTAGAACGGTATCGCCCACGCCCGTCACAATTTTATCATCCACAGCCCCCACTCGACACGCACACACATGCAACGTTTCCGTATACCATACTTCTGATTACTTTCCCGTCACACGACATGACAGCCGGGTTACAATGAAGAGGCACCAGGGCGACCGGCTCAGGTATGGATGATCACCTCCACCATCCCGGTGATCATCAACACGTTTTCTCCCAACGCCTCTCCGGCCCATGCCCTTAGCCGACTCTTTGCCTCGCCTACGATCTTTTTCATTCCTACTCGTCCTCACTCTTGCTTTGATCGCGACCGGCTGTGACAGCGGCGGCTCCGCGATGGACGACGACATGGACTCCGAGAACGAAGACGCTGTCACGACCCTGGCTGACGTTGTTAACGATATAGCGAATCTCAGCACACTCGGTGCGGCCCTCGAAGCAACAGGCCAGGACGAAACTCTCGCAGACGAGAACACCACGTTCACAGTCTTCGCGCCCGCAAACGCTGCCTTCGACAACGTCGACGTCGAAAGCCTGACGAACAACCCCGACCTGACGACCCGTCTGTTGAACTACCACGTCGTCGCCGGTGAAGCACTCACGGCAAGTGATCTGGAAGGTCGCCAGAGCGTAACCACCGTGGAGGGCCAGGAGCTGCCCATCGCCTCTGAAAACGGCACCCTTACCGTCGGTGGCATTCCGGTCACGCAGGCCGATGTCGAAGCGGATAATGGCGTCGCACATGTGATTGATGGTGTCCTCGTGCCGGACAGCTTTCCACAGCGGATCAGCTACGACCTCGCGGCACAGTCGAACGGCGGCGCCCTCCCCAATGGCGTGGATGGCACCGTGACCTTCTGGGAGGCCGGCGACACCCAAACGCTCGTAACGCTGTCTCTGACGGATGGCCCGACGGGTACAACCGTATCCCACCCCGCCCACATTCACAACAACACGGCCTCGGAAGGTGGATCGATTGCGATCTACCTCTCCCCGATCGACGGGACCAACGCCAACAGTGCAAACGACGGTACGTCAGCCCGCCTCGTTGACCGGCCATTCGATGAACTTGCGACCTTCAACGGGTACGTGAACATCCACGAGAGCGTCGCGAACCTGGACAACGTCGTCTCGCAGGGTAATATCGGAGCCAACGCCACGGGAACGTTCGGCGCTGGTCTCGCGCTGCTGGACAACCCGCAGACGACTACGTACCCGCTCCAGGCAAATGCTAACAGCGGATCGGTCGCACCGAGCGGAATTCCTGGTGAGATCACGTTCCGTGAACTCACAACCGACCTGACCCTCGCCACGGTACGACTGGACGTTGATGGCGACGGTCAGTACGAGGACGACGCCACAGGCGCAGACGTCTCGCATCCGGGCCACATTCACGCGAACAGCGCGTCCGAGGGCGGAGACATTCAGTACTACCTGAGCCCGATCGACGGTACCGATCCGGCCGCACGTAGCAGCCAGATCATTGACCTCTCGTTTGGCGACCTCACCAGCTTCGACGGCTACGTCAACATCCACGAGAGCGCGGCGAACCTCCAGGAAATCGTCTCACAGGGCAACATTGGAGCCAACGAAGGTACCGGCACGTCGTCGCCTGACGTGACGGTTACACTTACCAACGTCGGCGCGTCGGCATGGGAAGTGGCGAATGTTGAGGGCGCAACCGGCGTGGCCGCGTCCGGCGAAAACCCGACGCTGACGCTAACCGTTGGAACGCGATACCGGATCGAAAATAACGGCGGGTCCGCCCATCCGCTCGGCTTCCAGAACGCGAACTCGGACTACCTGCTGAATCAGGGCGGCTCCGGAAGCCTCGAAGGCGACAGCGACATCAACTACGTCGAAGACTCGCAGGGAATCACGTTTACCTATACGCAGACCCTCGCGGATGCCGTCGCCACATACCGATGCACGATCCACGCGTCCATGGAAGGAACGGTGCAGACCGGATCCTGACGTGTTCGGTCGCGCGGGCCGCACTCAAGCGCCCCCATGTAAACGAAGTTCAGAAGCGGGCTCCCTCTCCAGGGAGCTCGCTTTTTTGCGTTAATACTGAATCCAAATGACGCTGTCCAGATGCCGTGCCTCGGCCGCTGGGGATGAATTGCGAACAAGTAAGGGCAACGGGGTCATGTCTCCGCTCAATCCGAAGGTCATCGTTTGGCCCCGATCGTCGCACGGCCGTGCGACGGTGAGGCAAAGAGCCGACCAGCGTGATCAAATCGAGGCAAATGGATTCTCGCCGTGCGCTATCGGACGACCACCATCTTCCGCGTCTCCACGTAGCCATCCGCCTGGATTCGATAGAAGTAAACGCCACTCGACATCCCCGTCGCGTCGAACGTGGCGTCGTGCCGGCCGGGCGGAAGCGTGTCATTCACGAGTCGCGTGACGCGTCGGCCGAGGAGATCGTACACGTCGAGACGAACGTGCTGTCGACCGGGAAGCGTGAACGTAATGGTCGTCTTTCCATGAAATGGATTCGGAGCATTCGCTTCGAGATACGTCTTCTCGGGCGCGGGGACCTCAATCGCGACGTCGGCTCGTGCCGTCGCTCCCTTTCCATCCGACACGACGTACGTAAAGCGGTCGGTGCCGGCGTACCCCGACGGCGGGACGTATCGAACACTCTCATCTGCATGCCGACGGATGGTCCCGTTCTTCGGGGCGAACACACGGACGACCCGCAGGGGGTCGCCATCCGCGTCGGTGTCGTTCGCAAGAAGCTGAAGGTCGATCGGCTCCCGGGCCGGTGCCTCGAACCGGTCGGCACTGGCCGTCGGCTGGGCGTTGCTACCGGGTTGCAACAGGAACGCGCGCTGCTCTCCGTCCACGAGCCCGAACCCAACGATCTGACCGAGGTCGTTGATCGCCCGGGCCTCTTCCAACACCCACGGCGACGAAGGCGGAAGGCATTCGTTCAAATCCGTCACGGATCCCGAACGGAACGCGAAGGCCGCCCCCCGAACGGAACGCTTGTATGACCGGGCTGACATCGACATCTTCCGCGGTGTCCGTACGCTCCGGGCGATGACTGCGAGGTCACGTGCCGTGCGCCAGGAAACGCGAGAATCCCGACCGCTCGCTTTGCCTGAAGTGGAGGACGCGGTCTGCGTGGTGTCGGTGACAAAAATGCTGCTTCCGACGGCATCTCCGTTTCCATTCACATCGTAGGCCTCGGCGAAGTCCGGGTCCGTCCCCAGAAGCACCTCCGTCCCGTCGGCGTCCCAGCGCACCGCACGCCCGTCGCTCCGACCGACCACCTGCCCGGTTTCGTTGATGGCGTACGCCCGGCCGCGACCGAGTTCGACCACGCCCCCGTTTTCCCACCGTAGCACCTGCCCGCCCAGACTGTATCCGGCCACTTGCCCGCTGGCATTCACGTCCACAGCGCGCCCTCCGCTCCCGTCCGGTACGGATAGAGCGGAAAAGCCGTTGTCGTAGACGAAGGGCTGGAAGGTGTCGGCATCGACGTATGTCCCGGCGAATCGTTGACCGCGCGTACCCAACGCCACGCTGAAGGGGGCCGGGGCGTCTAGACTAAGCGTTTGCGTTCCACTGAATCGGACGGCCTGAAAAGAGGTGTCGATTACGGCCGTGCCGGCAATGTCTTCGTCAATAGCGAACGTCTGGCTCCTCCGGTTCTCGTCTACCGGAGTCATCACACCACCGCTCCAGATAAAGCCTTCGACCCGACCATCGGCGGTCTCCGAGAGCCCCACGATTTCCCCCACGTTATTGATGTCGAGCGCACGACTTGCTGTGCCTCCAAGCGTACCGAGGTTCACCACGGTGAACGCGCAGGTCCCGACGGTAATGGCTATGCGCGCGGTGCTCTCCCCACCGACGTCGTCGCGAATGCGATAGGTCAGCGTATCGGTACCGACAAAATCGGTGTTCGGCACATAAACGAACCCGCCATCCGGTGTGATGCCGAGCTGATCAATTCCCTGCGGGACAAGCGTTCCGTTCACGGGCCCCTCGACCAGAGTAGAGAAGAGATCATCACCTTCCGGGTCGGTGTCGTTCTCAAGAACGCCGGGCGGCGCCACGTCGAGCGTATCGTTCACGGCGACGTCGTACGCGTCGGGCTGCGCGGTCGGGAGGCCGTTTACGTTGAGCGTGACGGTCGTCGTGTCGGTGGTGGTGCCGTCATCCACGCGGTATGTGAACTGGTCGACGCCGCGGAAGCCAGAGTTCGGGGCATACGTGAAGGCCCCGTCGAGTGTGAGGCCGAGGTTGTCTGTCCCCTGCGGCACCAGCACACCGTTCTGCGGTCCATCAATGAGCACAGACGCCAGGTCGTCGCCATCCGCGTCCGTATCGTTGATGAGCACGCCCGGAGAAAAGACCTCCAGCGTATCGCTTTCGCTTACGGTGAACGTATCGGCCTCGGCCACGGGCGACGTGTTCGCGGCGTTCACGGTGAGGGTGACTGTGGCAGTATCTGCATCCGTATAGTTGTTGTCGGAGACGGTGTACGTGAAGCTGTCGGTGCCGGTAAACCCTGGAGCGGGGACGTACGAGAAGTCGCCGTCGAATGTGAGCGGCAGATTGTCCGTGCCCCGAGGCAGAAGATTCCCGTTCGCCGGACCGCTGAGGAGGAGGGCGCTCACCGTGTCGCCATCCGGGTCGGTGTCATTCGTCAACACGTTATTGCTTGCTACAACGTCCAGCGTATCACTTTCGCTCACCGTGTAGGCATCGTCCTGGGCGACCGGGGGCGAATTCACCGTCAGGACGACCGTTACCGTATCGGATGTCGCGCCGCCGGTATCTTCGATTGCGTATCTGAGTTCGTCCGTGCCGCTAAAATCTGTGTCGGGAATGTAGGTAAAGGCGCCGTCCAGCGTCAGCTCGAGCATGTCGCCTCCACGCGGCTCGAGCGTTCCGTTGGATGGGCCGCTCACGAGTAACGCGACCACCGAGTCGCCTTCGGGATCACTGTCATTCTCAAGAACGCCCGGTGCGTTGACCATGAGCGTGTCATTCTGCCCAACGAGGTAGAAGTCGGCCAGCGCATCGGGACGACCGTTGACCTGAATGGTGACCGTCGTCTCATCCGACGTAAGTGTGCCGTCCGAGGCGCGGTACGTGAACGAATCATCCTGGACGGATCCGGGATTCGGCGTGTAGTCGAAGGAACCGTCCGCCCGGAGGTTGAGGGTGCCGAACGACACGTCGGATTCGAGTACGGCCGTCAGCGGATCGCCATCGGCGTCGGTGTCATTCTGAAGCACACCCGGCGCATCCACGGTCAGGGTCTCGTCTTCGATCGCAAAATACTGGACGGACTGGGCGACCGGTGCCGTCTGTGCACGCGCCCCCTCGGGCATCACCGCCAAAAGGATGACGCCCAGCAAAATGAGCCGCCGAAAGCCCCCAGAGCAAGCAGCCGCGCGAGGCATGTCAGGTAGAAAAGGTCTCATCAGTTGCCAGGTGTGATAGTCATGCCATTGGATAGCTTCACGGTGCCGACTTTCAGCTCAAGCGTGGCGTTTGGCGGCGTGCCCTGTACGTCGAAGATGGCGGCATCGCCTTCGCCGCCAAAGTCTGCCCAGACGGTTTCGCCCTGAACTGTTCCGCTGAACACGCCGGTCACGCTCAGGCCGAGGTCGCCCATCGCGTATTCCGGGATCGGCACCTCGATCAACGGGTCCTCCGTCGATGGATAGCGCCAGACGTAGCGTTGGACGCCCTGGTCGCCGTAAGTGAAGGTGTAGATGTCGGTTTCCCCGTTATCGGAGAAGGGAAGTATCTCCGTGGCACCGCTTGCGACGATCTGCCAGACGTATCGGCGTCCGTTTTGGAGGGGAAGCTCATTCGGCAAATAGGTGAATGTTGTCGTTCCCGTTACCACCGTTTCCACATGGGGAATATTGCTTCTCAAAGCCTGCAGAGGCGTTTGCCCGGCGTTGATTTCGACGATCCGGAGGCTGTACTGGACCATCGTGTTGCCCGGTACGCCCGTGGCCGGCGACCATGAGAACTGCGGCGTGGCCTCGGTGACGAGTGCCCCGTTTGAT
Organism: Longibacter salinarum; assembly: GCF_002554795.1. Taxonomy (NCBI): domain Bacteria; kingdom Pseudomonadati; phylum Rhodothermota; class Rhodothermia; order Rhodothermales; family Salisaetaceae; genus Longibacter; species Longibacter salinarum. Next base: position 113,013 of record NZ_PDEQ01000009.1, read on the forward strand.
GGATAGATCAGCACGGGCGGCTCGGCAACCCGGGCGGACACCGTCGCTCGGCCCGGCAGGCTCGAGATGAGCCGAGTCGGGTCCATGGGTTCGGCTTCCAGCTCAATCTCGTAGTCCCCTTCCGGCAGCCGGCCTGTATTCTCAATCTGACGTCGCAGTGACGGCGCGAGGTTGCGAAGCAGAGCGTTCTGCCCCCCGGGAAAGCGGACCTGAGGCGCGTCGCGAAACGTCCGGTACAGGTAGATCCCCGGCAGAAACCGCGTCGGATCAGACGTCATCTCCAGCACCACGCTTCCGTTGTATCGGACCGTGAACCGAAACCGAAAGACCGCCGGCCGATCGGATGGATCGTTGTAAATGAATTGCACGGGATACATGCCCGCCCGATAATTCCGCTCGATCACGCCCAGTTGAACCGATGAAAGCTGCGGCGGAACCCCGGTCAGCTGAACCTGCGCCGTGCTCTGAGCGCGGGCCTCGATTCCGGCTGCGGAAGCAACCAGGAGAAACAGAAACGATGCCCCGACCGCGATACGACGCAGGTGGCGCAATCCCAATCGTCGGTTCGTAGAATGGCTTCCCATAAGACAGTTCTCTGTAGAGTCGGGCATGCAATGGGTCATCGGAGGTGAGCGACGTCGATTTAGAACCGGTACTCGTACCGGATCGTCGACTGTACCTCGTTAAAGGAGCCACCCTGAGGCTGACTGCTTCGCAGGGCTCGAAGCCGAAACGACACGTCGCCCATCACCGGGATGCGGTACCGTACCGTCGAGGTTGCGGTAAACTGCCGCGACGTGTTGGTCGTCGTGGGCACCATCGAGGCCGGATCGATGCGCACGCGATTGCTCGACCATCCTCCGCTCGCATTCACGCGCAGGGCCCGGTCGAGAAGGCTGCGACTCACGTTCGCATTAACCGAGACGGTCACCAGATCCGTGGCGGCACGCTGGCTCATCAGTGCATTCCCGGACAGGCCCACGCTCGTCCCGCTCGGAAAGGCGACGGTATGACTGAGCGTGCCGGAGTAGTTGGTGAAGCTCGCGCCACTCGCATTCGGATCGGACTGCCGGTCGCGGAGCGTTTGCAGGCTTGCCGTTAGGGCCGAGCTGTGCGTTAGCGACCCGCGCCGAAACGTCAGGGACGGCGCGACCGAAACCGTCTGCGATACCTGCCGGAAGGTCGCGACGTCCTGAACACCGGGCATCGCCGTGTTGGCGTTCACGAGTCGGCTGTAGGAGGTGGAGACGAAGAACGTACGGGAGAGGCGAACCTGCGCGTTCATGCGGGCCTGGCGTCTCCGTAGCGTTGACTGCAGATCGCCGTTCAGGTTATTCCGGCGCTGACCGAGTTGGGCGTCGAGACGAAGTTTTCCGTCGAAGAAATCGACGCGTGGGCGAATCTGGATCACTTCCTGATCGCTGCGCAGGTACGCCAGCCCGAGCGAGCGAAAGCCCGGCTGGATCCGCTCGTAACTCATCTGCAGCTGTCCCCGCTTCAGGACGTCGACCCGAGCGCTCAACCGGCCGGCGTAATCCATCTGGCTCCCCGCTCGCGCATTCATGATACCCAGGTCATACAGCAAACCGGGTGAGGTATCCGAGCGCGGGGCCTGCGTATCGTTGACGAGCCCCGATGCCGTCAGCTGCCCTTCCAGCCGAATCCGTCCATCAAGCACCCGGAGGCCCGCGACCGTGGTCACGTTCGTGTTTGAGACGGGAGAGAGCGCGCCCGGGTCGCGCAGCGACGACGCGTCGTCAAACCCGTACAGCCCGATGAGATCGACGTAGGACCCACCAAGGTCTCCGTACCCGAGTCTTGCGGCGTGCAGCCAGCGCTGGAAGGCGCCTGCATTCGCGCCAATCCGAGGCGAGGGACCGGCCGTCGTCGTGGCCGAGGACGTGGACCCGAGGCTCGCCGGCTCGACCGCTCGCTGCGACACCCCACCCGTGTACGTGATCCGCCACTTGCCGGGCGTTAGCTCTAAAAATCCCCCTTTCAACGAGGTCCCGTTCAGGCTGTACTGCGACAGACGAGGCGACACCGTTCCCGCGTCCGCTTCGATCCATTTGTACTTGACGCGCAGATCGATCTGGTTGATCGACTGCCGCCTCGCATTCTGATTAAACTGGTACTGCTCGGTCGAAAGCACCATGTTCAGGTCGTAGCTGAGCCCATACCCCGATGCCTGCGCCCGCGCAAATAAGCGTCCGGAAGCCGTCGGGCGACGTGATACCCCGCTCGTTCCGTACAGCTCTCCCAGCATCCCGACGGATCCTCCGATACTGAAATCGTTGCTGATCCCGACTCGGCTGAAGGCCTCGTCGACGTACTGTCCACGAGCGGCACGCGGACGAAACAGCCCAAACACGGTGACGACCACGAGGAGAACCCACAGTAGCACGTCCCGCGCGACCGGCCGCTGGCCGTGCACTGTGGTTCGTGGTCTATGTCGAGCTTCGTCCGTCATCGGATGGACTGCCTGGTTGAGTTGAAACGGTTCTGGGGACATCCTTCGAGATGGCGACGTCGCCGGCTCCTACGGTGTCGCAATGGCTTCCGTCGGCTCGCTGGTCAAACCATGATTGCCGGCTTCGTCGTAGGCGGTCACCTGGTAGAAGACGCCCGCCGCGCCCTCAGCATCAAGGAAACGCGTCGTGCCGGCAGGAAGGAGAGAATCGCTCGCCGGCTGCGGAACGCCCGTCGAGATTTGCATCCGCCATACGCGATAGCCGGCGAGGTCGGCGTCGGGTACGGGCTCCCATGTCACGTCCACACCGGTGCTGCCGGCCGTTACCGCGCGCACACCCCGCACCTGACGCGGCGCATCCGCATCCCCGACGGAAATCGTCGCGGCAGGGGCACGCTCCCCCGCATTCCCCGCCCGATCCACGGCCTCGACGGTGTAGGCGTACTGGACGCCTTTATCAAAATCACGGTCGACAAATCGAAGTCCGCTGGCCGGCAAGCGGGCGATCTCCTCCATTTCCCCACCGGCGTCCGAGCGATAGAGAACGTAGTTGCCGATGTCGAGCGCGGGCGAGGAGGGCCACGTCAGAACAATCCGGTGCCCTTCGACGGCCTGCGCGTTAATGCGTGGCGGCGCGGCGGGCGGCTCATCATCCGGCACCTCCACGAGGACGCTTCGTCGCTCGCTGCTATTGCGCGTTCCATCCACCGCGGCAACGCTGTATCGATAGGTCGCCCCTTCCTGGAACTGCCCGTCGGGCCCCTCGTCGTCGTAGCTCGTCGCCGTCACATTTCCGCGGTTGACCTCCACGCCAAGCTGAAGCAGACCTCGACGCACGCGGCGTCGCAGGATCGAATACGTTTCCAGGTCTGGGGCCTGTGGATCGTCCGTCCATGAGAGGCGGACGATGTCGGCGTCCGGGTCGTAGGTAGCGACCAGGTCAGAGATTGGCTCCGGAGGCTCGTGGTCTTCGATCTGTCCCGTTGCAGCGGCACTCGGCGGGCCTTCGTTGCCGTCTTCATCGATGCTCACGACGTGATAGAACCAGGTCTGCGCTCCGAAAGCGGTGAGCGTCGTGTCGCGAAACGTGTCGGCGTATGAGGGAAGTGGCTTTTCGTGCAGCGGACGCCACACGGCAAGCGAGTCGACTCGCTCCGAACGGTACAGGCGGTATCCCACGATGTCCGGTTCGTCGAGCGGCTCCCACGTAATGCGAATCTCTCGGTCGTCGGCCTCCGCCTGAACTCCCTGCACCTGATTCGGCGGAATGTTGTCCACTGGCGTAAAGCGCATGTTCGTTCTCGTCCGCTGGTTGGCAATATCGACCGCCTCGACAGCGAGCGTGATCGTGGTGTCGAACGGCACCTCGAAGTTGTAGGCGTATTCAGAGATGTCGCCCCGGCGGAAGACCGGGTACTTGTTGAGCCGCTCGGCCGCCGATCCATCTCCATTCGGGTAGGCGTACACCTCGAAGAAGCCGACGCCGTCGTAATTCGTCGGATCGGGCTTCGGATAGTCCCAAGACAGCGTTGCGACGTGAGCCTCGTTCGATGCCTCCAGATTCATCGCCGGGGCCGGATCGGCCGGTGCGAGCGCAACAGAGCCCTGAAGGGTCGCACCCGTCGGCGTCCCCAGCGCGTCCACGAACTCGAAGCGGTACACCGCCTCATCGGCTGCCATCGGGGGTTCGGTGTCGACGTACAGTCGGGCGAGCGATCGAGCCATTCCGGGATAAAGGAAGGTCGCAATGCCGCTGCGAACGCGGTTGCTGCGAATATCGAAGAGCACATCGTGCGCGTCGAACTCGTCCGCTGACGGGGACACCCGGTCCGACGCCGGTGTCCCGGATGTCCGCCCCTCGTTCAGTGAGCTGGCGAGGCGCGTAAAGGACACGGCATCCATGTTCTGCGTCAACTCGGCGCCGCTTGTCGCCCCAAAGATCGGTTCCTCGTTCAGCTTGACGAAGCCGTCGCCGACGTCACGATAGATGTTGAACCCGTACCCAAGCGGCAACATCTCCGTGTGGTACACCCAGACGGACCCGTCCGTACGCGCCTGTCCCTGGACAATGGCCTCCGCCGCCTGCGTTGGCTGCTGCGCCCGGGCGGGCGATGCCATACTGCAAACGATGAAAGTGAAAACCCACGTCGTGACCGCGACACGAAGCCACGTGCGATTCTGTTGGAACGGGTGATGCATAGACATCGAGAGAATGAGGCGTTGGCGCAAGTACATCGAGAACATCTATCGGGCGGTGACCTCAGCGCATGCTCAGCTGTGATCCCCGGGGCAGCGACTCCCAGCGGAGGCATTGATCCTTCTCTGCGTCGATCGCTGCGGTGATCGCCTCGTCCGATGCTCCCGCCATCGAGACACGGACCTGCTCGCGCAGCCGTTGCATGCAGGCCGGGTCCAGCGATGACCGAACCAGTCGCTCGGTCCGCAGTCCCTGCCCGTTGATCACCTGCACCTCGATCGACCACGGCGGCGCACCGAGGCTGCCGCGCGGAATGATCATCGGGATGGCGTCGAGCGAAGCCAGGAAACCGTTCGCGTCGTTTCCGGCGCCCTGCGGGATCGGAAGGGACGTCCAATCCGAGGCATTCATTCCATCCACCACGCGATATCGGACGGTGTCGATGCCGGACTCCCGGTCGTAGACATTGGCTATCTCAGCGCGAACGGACACCGAGTCGACGCCCTCAACAGAAACGAGCGGCCTTTCTGGCACGCTCTCGTCGCGGGCGGGGGGCACGGAGCCGGCGCTGACGTACTGCGACACCTGACCGCGCCCGTTGATGGCCCGGACCGTGACGTACACGCGTCCGCTGTAGTCGAGCGTGTCGATCGCCGGGCTCAGGTCGTAGCCTGCTGCACGGGACCCGGTGGACGGGAGGTCGGGATCGGTAAGGTCGGGCGCATCCCCGGATGGCCAGTCACGGAGATCGGTTTTGCCGGCCCCGCTCCCCAACGCCACCTGATAGCCCACGACACCCGTTTCCGGGTCGGCCGACGGACGGGTGAGCCATAGCGTGGGTGCCATGGATGACGTCACGGCTGCCGGAGTCTGCGGGCGGGTTGGGTCGGACGCCTCGAAGGGTCCGTACGTCTCCGACACGCGGCGACCCAGACGATCTTCGACGACGAAGTGGATGTAGTACGGCTCCCAGGTGCCGACATTGGAATGCACGCGGTAGTAATCCGCGCGACCCGTGCCGTCCCGGAGATTCACTTTCACATCCCGCTTCGACCCTGTGTAGGCCCAAGGGTTGAAGGAGGACTCGTAGTCCCAGTTGATACCGGCCTTGCTCGTCGGCTTCGGAACCGAAATTTGGTTGGTGATAAGCGACGCGTCGGAGAGAACGATGTCCACATCCTTTTCCGTGGCGTACACAATCTGATATCCGTCCCCAATGCCTACACTGTTCTCTTTTTCCTGCGCGACGAGACGTCGGTAAGCGGTGAGCGGTCGGGCCGATTGTTTCTGCTCCGCTGTGCGCGCTTCGGGGCGAGCAGCCACGGCCTGGTTGCGGATCGCGATTGCCCCCGCACGCTGATCGGACACCGGACGTGGCAGATGCTTGAACTCGGTGCTCAGCGTCGGCGGCCCTTCGTCCACGCGGAACGTGCCGGGGAGCGTATATTCCTTCGAGAGATTGTTGAAGGCGTCGCGCGCCCGGACGGTGACCCGGAAGACAGAGCCGGGACCCATGCCGTCAAGCAGCAGCGGCTTCTCCTCTGTGAACGTGACCGTGTGCACGATGGACGACCGACCCGTCCGCTCGTACGATGCGATGGCCCCGCTGATTGGCTGCCAGTCCGACGACACATTGCCGGAAGACGCTTCGTCTTCCTCGATCCGGTACTCAAAGACGAGGGAATCGGCCTTATTGCCTATGGTCGTGTGCGCCTGGAACGTAGCGGGCACGCGGACGGCGCCGCTGGAGTCGACCGTGACCCAGTTGATCTGGCTCGGCGCGGTGCCTTCGACAAAGTCGGCGTGTAGCTCCGTGCTTTCGGAGAGGTTGAGGTCGTCCGACACGTGAAGCTCTCCGGAGAGACTCTCCTCCCTCCGCCGCTTGCGCTCCTGCTGACGCATGCGGAACTCCATCGTCGGTGGTCCCATCCCGATCGTGGGCGTGTACCCGGCTTCCTTGATCGATAGGTACCCATCGTTGTACTCGCTATCTGGAACCGCGTACGCCGCCGTCAGCACCCCGTTGAATTCCTTCGTGGCCACCGTGCCCAGCGGACTCTCGACGCGAATCTCGAAACGGCTCTCAACCAGGTCGCGGTCGAGCGTCACGTGAATGGGGCCGCCATCGGTGAGGTGTCGTGCCGGAATCCGCGTCCACGAGTCGGTCTTGGACGGGCGAACGCTCACGGCAAACGGACTTGAGCCCGCTTTCGCAGAACTGCTTCTAGAGGTCGGGCTCAGCCGGAACGGAACCACGGCACCTGCAGGCGTGACCCATGTTGCTGCATCGGCACCCCGCATCTTGGCCTTCGCATGAAAGGTGAAATAGCGCGACCCAACGAGGTCGTCGGTCTCAGACTCTCCTCGAGTCCGCCGAAACCTTGCGTTGTAACCGTTGATATCTTGCTCCTCAAGCGGAACGACGAAGGCGCGAGGATTGAACCGGAACTGTGCTCCGCCGCGGCTTCGCACACCCAGCGTGACGTCCATGACGGCGCCCGTCTCATTCGAATTCCGACGCATGACCGGGATCTCGAAGGACGTGCGTTGACCGACCGAGCCCACGAGCGTCGTCGCTTCGGTACCCGACCCGGATGCCGCCTGCTGCGTCGTCTCGATCTTAAGCCATGAATCGAACAGTGTGTTGAATTCGACCGACGCCTCCGTCGCCCAGGTTAATTCGACGCGCGTCACCGGACGCTGCTTGATCGACTGAACCCCGCTGTAGTCCATCCCCAACCAGTTGGTGCCACCGGTTCTCGTGCCGGAATAGTTGAATGCTTTGTACGATTCCGCAAACGCCTCGTAGTTGAAGGCACTGAGGGGCGTCGTGGTCACGTCCAGTTCCTTAATTTCAGGAGCCCGGAGCGTCTCCAGAAGGTTTTTCCGCGTCTCAAACGCACGCTCTGCCGTGAACGCACCTTTCGTTCCAACGATCGGCAAATCCACGCTGTCGGGCTGCGCCTCTGCCCACTCGCCGTACGCCTCAAACATGCCCGCAAGCCGCTCCGTGATCCGGCTCTTCCGGGTGTACACCTGGTCGACCTTGCGTGAGTAGTCCGACCACAGCGGATTGATTTCCTCGCGGATCGTCTGGGTGTACGGCTGCGTCACGCGCTCATCAAAAACCGTGTCCGTCAGGTCCGTCCGGATCGCTTCAAGGGCCGCCGACGGCATGTCGACCCAGAGCCCCCGGGCGTTTTTCTCTGCAAGCGTGCGAATCTGTTGCTGGAAGATATACTGGCTCAGGTACGGTGTGCCCATCACCTCTTTCCATTGGCTCGTCGTTAGATTGCTGGACGCCGTGGGGCAATTCAGATTGAGCGTTTTCTGCAGACTGTTCCACTCCGACGTCGCGAACGCGGTATACCGCTCTTTTCCACTGAGCGAGCAGTCGTCTTGACCGACCGTGACGGAGCCGCCGTCGTACGTCCCATCATTCAGATCGTTGATAAAGGCGGCACGGTTAGCAGACAGCAGCGCGACCTTTCGACTGAAATCGAACATTTGCTCACCGTCGTAGGTCGATCGCCAGTTCGGGGCATGCGCGAGTGTGGACGCCTCCTCGTCGAGCCACTGCAGCCCGGCCTCCGCCCAGGCCCACGTCCCGAGGATCGCCGTCCGGCGAGCAATCATCAGATCGCCATTTCGCTCGACCGCCGTCGCAAAGTCATCGCCAAAGGCGTCGAGGCTGTTGTCCGTGCCGTAGAGCAGTGCATCCAGGTCCCGCAGAATCCCGATGATGTCCACCGAGATCCGGACAAAGCGCATCGAGTTGAGCGCCGCAGCCTCCTGGAACGATAGGAACTGCTCCTGTTGCTTCTGAACGGCCGTTGAGTCGATGCTGAATCCTTCTTGGGCACACCGTTCGACGATGTTCGCCGCGGTGCTTCCCGATCCGGATGCCGAGCACGACACCGGATTCGTGGATTGCTCCAGCGAGTCTGCCAGAAACTCAGCCTCATACAACTCGAAGTTGATATCGTCATATAGATCTTCGAGAGCAGATGCTCGCGTCTCGATCCGGTCGATCGCTGTCTGAAGGGCATTCGCACGCCCCGTCTCCCCGTCGCCGGTAATCGGGGTTCCTTCAATGATCTCGTTCGCAACGGTTTGACGCTTCTGCTCTGCCGTGCTCCAATGCACGTCAAACTGCCGTTCGTTGGCCCGCATGTCGGCTGCTGCATCGCGACGCACACCCATCTCCTGCTCGACGAGGATTCTTCCTGCCTCCTGCGCTTCGTCTGGATCAATAGTAAAGCTACTCAGACTCCGGCTCGCCTTGCGAACGGCCTCCATCGTGGCCTGCGTCTCCTCAGCGGCCTCTCGCAGATCGCTCTGTGATTCCGCGACCAGGTCCCTGAACCGATCGTTGCGCCCCGTTCCCCCATCGAACGCGAGTCCCGAGCCGGTCGCCTTGGCGGAGAACCAGAACGGGCCGTGCACATCGATAAAGTTGAACACGGCGAACGTCCCGCTGCCGCTCCCAAAGAGCATGTATCCATTGTCGTTCACGAGCCCCAGTTCCACGGCCAGGCGCGCATGACCCAGCACGACGATGCGCACCTCGGCTTCCGCCTCCGCAAACGCGCCGATTTCCTGCCGCACGGCGTTGTACCAGAATTCGATGCCGGCGTGGGCATACAGATTGACGATCGCGATGTCTTTGTCGATCGTGTAGTCAAGCCCGAACAGGAACCCGGCGTCATTGATGATGAGACCGGCTTCCGCTTTGATGAACGCCGGGGACGACGGACTCGGGTTGTCGGGGAAGAGCTTGTACCCGAGATACCCAGCGATCCCCCATCGGAAATCGTAGTTGATCGCGTCGGGACGATTCTCCTCCGCCCCTTTCCACAACGTCCCGCTTTCGTCGTCGAGAGCCACCTCCTGGAAGAACACGTCGATCTTCCCCTGCCCCGTTGCGATGATGCCCACGCCCGGCGCGCGCTCGGCGTAGTACAACGCCACGCCGCCCTGCAACCCGCGGATGTGGTCCTGCCAGAGCACCGTCAGGTAGCCGCCGAACTTGACGCGCCCGACGCCCGCCCCCGGCGCCTTCTCCATGTTGGTGAAGTCTCGCCCGACGGCATCCCCGATCTCCTCGGCGCTACCCGCCTCGTTGTCGATCAGATTGGCGTCGGGACTCGTGATCACGCCGGCAAGGTCCAGCGTGAAGAACTGGTCGGTCACGGTTACCAGCGTGAACGCCTCCGCCGCGTACGTCCCGCCGCTCCCACCAATGCCAGCCTGCGCGTACAGCATCACAGCGAGCTTTAGATTGTCGCTCCTCGGCAGGCCGTTCGGATTTTGACTTTTGAACTGCCCCCCCGTCATCTGCCGCAGGTTGGTGTACACCTGGCTGACATCGTCCTCGTCGGGGTTCCAGAAAAATCCGCCCCCGGCTCCTTTCAGGTCCACGACCCCCGGCACGATTGGCACCGTGAGCCCCGAGTATCCGAGAAAGAAGCCCATCGACAACTCATCATCGATGTTCGAAAACTTCCCGATGGCGGTGAAGGCGTACGTTTTCTTGAACCCACTGGCCGATGTTGGGTCTTTCCCCACGCCGAGTTGCCCGAGCCCGGAGAGCTCAATGCCGACGTTGCTGTCCTGCGTTTGAACCTCGATGCTTCCGCGAATGGACGCTTCGACCTGCCCGCTCCCTCCCATCGCTAGCTCGGCACGATCGAGCTTGAAGTACGTGTCTCCGTTCGTCTGTTCGTAAAACACGATCTGCCGGACGCTTCCGGAAAACAGGGAGCCCTTGAACAGGGTGGAGTCCCGCGTCGTCGGCGCCCCCGGATTATTCGCCTGGTCGTATCTCGAGCTCGTCGGGACAAATGTGTTTGGGTCTTTATTCGAGAACACAGCCAGACGGAGTGCCCGTCCACCCGTCGAGCCGGGATTGTTGCCAACGTCCGTGCAGGCCGAAAACTGGAAGTAGTTCTCGACATTCGTGATGGTCGTATCCTTAAGACTAATCACGCCGCTCTCGTCGCGCTTCTCGAGGGGCCGCTTGAACGATAGCGGACTTTGCCCCGGCTGCCGTGATCCCCAGTCGATGCACCCCACCTCCATCGCCATGTAGTTGTCCACGGCCAGCATGAACGGTCCCTGCGGACGACCGATGCTGAACGTGTCCCGCCCGGCCGTGAAGCCTTTGATGCCAAACTGCCCCTGCACTTTGCTCAAATCCAGGGAGGCATTCCCGTCCATCGTGACGTACGAATCCTGCGGATTTACGTGCAGCTTGGTGAGGGTCGCGGAGAAGAGTCCACCGTTCAAGCTCAACAGCCCGCTGCCGGACTCTGCCGTGAGATTCCACCCCATGCTGAACTTACCCACGCCTTCCTCCTCAACGGTGAAGAAGCTGCCGCCATCATCGGAGGTGTTTCCGGCCGCGTTCCCCGTTGAGTCCGGATCCATCGTGTACTCGTCGTATTGCCCGCGGCTGAAGCGGAACCAGATCCCGCCGCCGTCTGCCAGCTTCCGCGGGTCGCCGAACATCATCGTCGTGTACCAGCGACCGTCGGGGGCCGTCCGATCGGGCTCGTCCACGATGCGCGCGCTCCGGCGAGGCGATCCTCCCGTCCCTGAACTTCCGGCATTCTGCGTGGCCGTCGATCCGGTCCCGGACGACTTCTTGTTCCGGTAAACGTGAACCGCGAGCGCGGTGCTCACCCTGTAGTCGACGTTCTCGAAGTCGAGCTCGAGCCCGAGTCCCGTAACCTCGAGGACAGCCTTGTCGAACAGACTGACCTCCAGCGGGGAGTTGTTGATCGTCGGGTCGTAGGTCTGCTGGAAAAAGGCTTCGCGCGTCTCCTGGTCCGCATCGCGGTTGAACGCCTGCAGCTGCTCCATCCCTGAGGACGTCGTGCCGCCATCGAACACGCCGTAAAGGTCGACCTCGAAGCTGTTGTCCGTGAAGCTCGTCTGCACGATGCCCGTCATCTGCACGTGCGACGAGTCGGACCCCGCGGTGCCTGAGCTGGCCGCGGTGCGCCGCCCGATGGACTTTTTCTTACTGAGCGTTGGAATGTCTGCGACCACGCCGAGGCGAATGAAGGGTACCTGGTCGTCTTCCGTCTCACCGTCTTTGGACCCGATGCCGAGGTAGTCGATGCACACCTTGTCGCCCACCAGAGCGACCGGCCGGTAGCCGGCCAGCAGGTTGACCTCGCCCTCCCCGAAGCTCAGCCCACCGTCGGTATCCAAACGCATGTCTTCGAACAGCATCGCCTGCGTCTGGTCAGGATTGGCGGTAACTTGAGCGTTTGAACAGCTGTGCTCGGCATCGGCATACGCGTTTTGCAGGCTACGATCGCGCACGGCCTGTGCCGGCTGAAAGGCGTCGCGTCCCGACTGGTCTTCCGGGAGATACGTCCACTCACCGGTGCCCGTCGGCTCCACCTTTGCGGTGTTCAGCATCATGTCGCCATCGAAGCGAACGGCCAGAGCCCCGCTCTTGCGCACCGAAATCCGCAGCGTCTCGCTATCGGGGCGGAGCACCAATAGGTTGCGCCGAATCTCGATCTGCTGCTGGGTCACCTGCTCCGGCTCTGCATACAGACTGTCGGACCCGAGGTGCAGGTTGTTGACCGCCACGTCGAGGCCAACGGAAATGCCGGGCACGGCCAGCGTGCCCTCCATTTCGAGGGCAAACGTGGAACCCGTCGTGACCGTCAGGCCACCGGCCACGTATTCGAACGTCCCCTTCTTTCCGATCGGGAGCGTACCGCCCGCCGCTTCGGCCTCGGGCGTCACCTCCCAGCTATTCCCCTGCCAGGACGCGCGGTAGTGGACGGTAGCAGCACACGCCTGCATGGTCGCGGACGCGGCATATCCACTGCCTCCCGTCTGCGATCGGTCCAGCGGACCGGGCGCCTGCTCGTAGGATTCGCCGTACGCACAGCCAGCGTCTGGATTCAACTCGACGCCTCCGAAGACGGGGCTCGCAATGTCTCCGTGGATGGTGAACTGCTGATTGGCGTAATTCATCGTCGCCCCGCGCGCCAGCACCGTCACGGCCTCCGCGATGTCGTTCTCCGAATCATCGAAACGCACGGTATCGATCGGCGCCTCGGCGTTGTAGGCCGGGTCGTGGTGACCCGTCGGCTGCACGCCCATGAGCACGTCCCCGCCAGCAAACCCGCTTGATGCTACCGTCGCCCGAAAGGGAATGGAGAGGTCCGCCAGCGCCCCGTCCATACCCATATTGCCACGGACGATGAGGCCGTCCGCCTGGCTGTACGTCATCTCGTGAATGCGGAGCGGCGTACCGTCCACCGCGGCCGTATCCGCAAGACCCGTAGCGTTGATGTCTCGGAGCTTGAGCGCGTTGGTGACCCGCACGTCGTACTCCAGCGTGCCTTCCGCATCACCCAGCCCCGCAAAAACCACGGGCGCCGGCTCTCCCGGACGCGTCCGAACGCGCCATCCGCCAGAATCCGTTGATTCGACATCTACCAGGAGCGACCCATCCGCCTTGCGAATGCGCAGGTATCCGATGTCCTCCTTTCCGAGTGCCAGGCGATCGGGCAATGTCTTCTGCTGCGTGGCCGGCACATCTTCAAGGAAGAAGCCGTCCGCGTTGACCCACGCCTGGCGATTGCCATTCTGCGAGAGCGTCGCCTCTCCCGACTCCACCTGTATCACCGTGTCGAAGCTGAACTGGAGCTGGTCGTACGTCGCCTCGAGTCCTGACTCCGCATACGTCTGGCCGCTCACGTCGTGTGTGTACGCCCCGCGAGCCGATCCGTCGATCATCATGCCACTCGACGAGAGCACCTGTCCGGCCGGGAGCGACATCCGCACCTCATCTGCTGCACCGGTCGGCAGGTCGAGGCCTCCCGGAAGGTGCCAATCAACAGTCGGCAACGCCGCCCCAAGTACAATCGATTCCTCGAATCGCACCTCACCGGATGTAATCGCCGGGTTCTCGAACGGAACGGTGAGCGCATCGAATACAACCCGCGCCGAGTCCCCGCTCGTTGCGACTCGACCGTCCCCGCTGAAGGTGAGATCCCCTGCCGCAACCCCAGCACGATCGGCGCGGAACGAGAAGACCGGCGCGCTGCTCGGGTAGTCCCACCTCACATTCTGTAGCTCCAGACTCTCGTTCAGAACCGTCCCGTCCGCGAGGTTCATGGCGACGGTTCCCGATCCCGTTCCGCTGCGCAGGGATGGCCCCGGCTGAATCGTAGCCGTGACGCTCCCCGACAGGTGAATGGCCTGTGTGTCGTTTTCGTAGAGAAACTCGAGGGTCGCGTCGGGTTCGTAGGCCAGCGACAGTCGGTCACGGGCCACCGTTCCGCAGAGCGTGTACGGACCGGAGCCTGAGAAGCCGGCGTCGCCAACGAGAGACAACTCGATCGTCGACGTACAGTCGCCTCCGGCAGTCTTGTCCAGGGAAACGCCGTTGCTTTCCGCCAGCGCAGCCTGAAACTGAATGTCTGCACCACTATCTGCACCTGTCACCGGAGTGATCTCTCCGGCGATCGTCGAGATGCGGATCGACGCCTCTCCGACCGGCACCTCGGCTCCCCCCGACAAGGTTCGCTCGATCAGCTCGCCGCGGAGGCCGCCGTCCTCGATCCGAGCGTCCTGAACGGTGAGGGATTCCTGTGCCAGTCGCGACGACGTGCCGGCAAACCCCTGAAGACGGGCATCGAAATCGAAGGCTGGATCGATCCCCGTCGGGGTGCCGGGGCTCCATCTGAACCAGTCGAAGGTCGTCTCCGAAAGTCGCATCGCGATGACGCGCATGGCCAGCGGCCCGTAGTCGAAGGTAGACGGAGATGATCCGGTCGACTCGCTCTGCTCAAATGTCTGTGTGGGTAGGAAGAAGCCGGCCGCATCAAGCTGGACGTGGTCAAGCGGAACGGAAAACGGAACGGCGCTGCTACCGATATTTGCTCGAAGCTCGGCACGAAGCATCTGCGAGCCGTCCGTGCGGTACACCGCGTCGAGTGCCTTGACGCCATCGAGTTCGAGTTCTACGCCATCGAAGCGCAACGGCACCGTGTTGGCATCCGGAAGCGACGTCACACCGCTCGTCCTGAGCCCACCGGGCGTCGAATGAAGCTGGACCGTGGCGCCGGCTGCCAGCTGGCCGTTTTGCTGGATACGATAGACGGCGTTCAAATCCACATCGAACGACGGGACCGCGCCAAGAAGCGGCAGATCGAGAAACGCAGAAAGCGTCTTCGGCCGGAGGGTGACACGGTCGGAATCGCCTGCGACCCGGATGTCCGCGCCCCCTCGGCGATCCACGGTCCCGGCGGCTCGACCGTTCTCCCCGACACGATACCGTAGCGCGTCCTTTTGAGGCAACAATCCTTCCAGGACCTTGAAGTGCCCGCTCAGGTGCAGTCCACCCACCTGCGGATCATAATCGACGCCGGTCAAAAGAAACGGTAGATTCCACGCCGGATTGTCGAAGTCATAAATCGGGTTCTCCGGTCCCTGAATTGCCTCCACTTTGCCGTCCAGGGCCTGAAGCGTGACCGGGTCGATCGTGAGATACGACGCGAACCGCGCATCGGTGCTCGTCCCCACCGAGGGAATGTGGAGCGTCGGCCCCGATCCCTGCGCACCGGACAATGACACACTCCCGTCCGCGTTGACCTGCGCGTCCACCAGAAGGGGTGCATCCGGCTGTCCTCCCTGACGAATCCGAAGATAGGCGAGCCGCGAATCCGGAAGGGGGAGATTGGCGGGCAGCTTCGCGAGGAGGCTGTCGCGCGACGGAAGGTCGTCCTGGGTTTTCGGAATGTGCAACCCGTCCCGGTCGACGTAGGCAATGGTCCGCACACCGCGCCGAAATTCAGCGCGTCCCGTGATGATGCGAAAGGGCGATGTCCCGATAACGAAGTCCGTGCTGAACTTGACGGTTAACGGCCACGGCCGGAGCTGTGGGTGATGAATGAACCCGGTCCCCGTTCCGGTGATACTCAACCCGTTTGCTCGGACCTCGACCTCGCCGGGCTCGAATAGCAACCCGGGATTTTTGTCGAGAAGCGCTCCACTTGGTACGCTCTCAAGCGCCGAAATCGCGCCGGTGGAAACGTCGAGAATCTTGGCCTGAAACGCGAAGTAATCCGCGGGCCCCTCCGTCGATTCTTCCCGCTTTGGCGACGCCGTAGCGTGTATGCCCTGTCCCTGCGTCGAGTCCTCCGCTGCAGCCGTTTCAACAAACGAGCTTGCCTCCGCTGCCCGGCGTATGCTATCTGCGTTCGCGTGCGGCGTACTCCACATGACGAGTGCAAGCACGTACACCAGCTTCGACAGCAGCGAACAAGACGTTGGTAACTTCACCATTCGGTGGAGAGCGATTGGGACATGATGCGGGCGGCCGACGAGCAAAACAGCGATGGAATCAAATGCTGCAAACCACGCAGCCACCACAGACCGACCCTCATCGTACGACATCATCGTTGCAACCGCTTTCGCTCACGTTGCGAATCCTGTTGCACACGTTGCATCACGCGTCAAAACGGATAGATCACACCTACGGGTGCCGATTTTGGCCCCGGGCACGTACTGGACTGGCAGACGCCAAACAGCCATTATCCTCAGTCCAGACAAACCGATTGGGAGGCGCGACCGCCTCGAGACAGGCATCGTTTCTCTCCGTGCCCTGCTTTTTTCCGTCTTTACGACGCCGGCTCGACTGGGACGTCCGAGGGCGATTCGTCGTAGTGTTTTCGGAAAGCCGTGGAGAAGTACGACAGGCTGTTGAAACCGACCGCATACGCAATCTCCGAGACCGTTCCCTCCTGCGATTTCAGCAGACGACGAGCGTGTTGAAGACGTTCGGTCCGCAGAAGTGCGCTCGGCGTCTGATCCAGCTCGTCCTTCAGCCGACGATAGAGCTGCGACCGGCTCAGCGCGACCGCCTCGGCGAGTTCGCCCACACCGAAGTCCGGGTCACTGAGATTGTCCGCGATCGCGCTGCGGACCGATGCAACAAACGGGCTCGGCGGCACGGGCTCTATGTCCTGACCATCGCCTCCCGGCGGCGTCATTTCCGACCGTTGGTGCAGTTCGCGCAGGCGCATCCGCTTTTGAATGAGACCGTTCACGCGGACCCGAAGCAACTGGCTGTCGAACGGTTTGACGAGGTAATCGTCCGCGCCAAGACGCAGGCCATCCACCTCGTCCTCAGGCGCTGCCCGCGCGGTGAGGTAGAGCAGAGGAATGCCCTCGGTCATTGGGTCGTCCATCAGTGCTCGCCCCATCTCGAACCCGTCCATCTCCGGCATCATCACGTCCGCGACGATGCAATCCGGCAACCGCTCCTTCGCGATATTCAGCCCAAGTCGCCCGTTCGCCGCTTCAATCACCGCGAAGTCAGGATGTCCGGAGTTGACGCGAGTCTCTTCGTCGCTTTCAAGAACGGACCGGATGTACCGCCGCACGTCCTGATTGTCGTCTACGACCAGAACCACCGGACGCTCGTCTTCTTCTTTTGCTTTACGCTCTCTTTTCTCCGTCGTCGTACTCTCGCCTTCTTCCGCTGCTGCGTCATGCGAAAGATCAACTGGCATGCCAGCAGGTGGACACATCTCGTCCTCGAGCCCGGACGACAGAGCAGGTGCTCCCGCCCCGCCGGGAACCGATGTCCGGGCCGAAAGGCCGATCACAAACGTCGTCCCGCTCTCCGACCGGCTCTCTACTTCGAGGCGCCCGTCATTTAGGGTAACCAGTTCATGTGCAAGGCTGAGCCCAATCCCCGATCCGCCTGCGGTCCGAGCGGCGACGCTATCTCCCCGATGGAAGCGATCGAACACGTGCTCCTTCTCCGTTTCCGGAATCCCCGGCCCGGAGTCGGACACACGAATTTCCACCTCTCCGATGGCCCCTTTCCCACTGTCAGATCGTTCGCTCCAGGAGAGGACGATGTCGACGCGGCCGCCGGAAGGCGTGTACTTGATCGCGTTCGACACGAGATTTTTGAGTGCCGTCTGGAGATGCTCCGCATCGACGTAGACGTAAACGGGAGATGCTGGAAGATCGATGTCCATCTCGATCTCGCCCCGTTTTGCGAGAGGAGCAAAGATCGAGGCCGTGGCCTGAACAATCGGTCCCAGGTCGTGCCATTCGGGTGCATGATCCATCCCGCCCGCATCGAGCGCACTCAGATCCAGTAGCTGGTCGATGAGTGCCTGCAGCCTCAACCCATTACGGTGCACTCGCTCCACGTCCTCGTTCGACATCGGTGCATCGGAGCGCAGAGCGTCCCTCGTGGGGCCGAGCAGAATCGTCAGCGGTGTCCGGAATTCGTGGCTGATGTTGGCAAAGAATCGGCGCTTCGCCGCATCCAGCTCTTTCAGTTCCTCCGCCTGCCGAGCGAGTTGCTCGTTCTGATCCCGCACCTGTCGGGTTCGTGCATCGACGGCATCTTCCAGGCGTTGCTGACGCTGACGCTGCACGTACACTCCACCGCCGATCACGCCACCCAAGAGAAGAATGTAGAGAACGTACGCGAACGATGTCTGCCACCACGGAGGAGAAATGTGCAGCTGCAGAGACGCGCCCGTTTCGCTCCACACACCGTCCACATTCGACGCGCGAACCCGGAACGTGTAGGTACCCGGCGGCAGGTTCGTGTACGTGGCCTCGCGCCGCGTTCCCGCGTCGACCCACTGATCGTCGTACCCCTCCAGCCGATAACGATACCGATTGCTCTTCGGATTCTTGAAGTGAAGCGCGAGAAACTCGATCGTGACCTGGTTCTGATCGTGTGTGAGGTGAAGGGCCTCCGTCTGTGCGACAGGCTGCTGGAGTGGCGAGTCGGGGCCGACGGTCAGCGGCTGATTCCAAACACGCAGATTGGTGAGTGTTACCTTCGGCGCAACTTCATTTCCTTCCATCGCGGCGGGACGAAATACGTTGAGGCCATTGACCCCGCCGAATACGAGTTGCCCGTCCCGCTCCGTGGCTGCATGCTGGTTAAACTCCAGCCCCTGAAGGCCGCTCTCCAACCCAAATTGGCGAACCGGACGGTGCGGCGGCGTCGCATCCGGGTCGAAGCGAATGAGTCCGTGGTTGGTGCTCAACCATAGTCGGCCATCACTCCCTTCCAGGATGGCATACATCGTGTCGTCGGGAAAATTCGCCGTTTCAGTCGTGTAATGAGTGATGGCGCCGGTCCGTGTATCAATTCGATCGAGTCCGCCCCCGTCGAGGCTCGAGACCCAGAGCACGCCGGGCTCCTGCGGCCGTTCGTGAATCCACCCGAACCGGCCATTCGTCAGCGAGGACGGATCCCCGGGATCGTGGTGAAAGTGCGTGACGAACGCGCCGGTCGAGCGGTCCAACTGGCAGACACCCTCATCATGTGCCACCCATAGCCGTCCGGCCCGGTCTTCGAACACGTACCCGATCCAATCGCGTCCGTCCGGGGTCGCTTCATCATGCTCGTACCGGACGAAGGCGTCGGTCTCGGGATCATAACGATTCAGCCCTCCCGGCGTCCCGACCCACAGCGCTCCCGATCGGTCGTACTCCAGAACGTTGATGTTGTGATTGCTGATGCTTGTGGAGTCCGCCGGGTCGTGCCGGTAATGCCGAAAGCGTTCCGTCGTCGGATCATAGCGATCCAGGCTCTTCTCCGTCCCGACCCAGAGCGTCCCATCGGCATGCTCCGCGAAATCGAACGCAGTCGCCGCCGGGCGCATCGGATCCAGCGGGTTGGCGGGATCTGCCTGCCAGACGCGCATCACTCCCGTGCCCAGGTTGATCCGATGCAGATACGACTCGCTCGTTGACACCCAGAGGGTGCTGTCGCCGGTCACCTCCACGCCCCACACGTTCGGATTTCGAAGCAAGCCCGGTCCGGCCATCGACACGCCGTACCGAGCGATCGCCATCGTATGGGGATTGAACAGGTTGATGCCAGCCCCGGCCGTCCCGACCCAGATCATGCCCGATCGGCCCGTGAAGACGTGTGTGCTGGCCAGATCTAGCAGACCGTGCCGATCGGTCGGGTTACTGTCGTATCGGGTGAAGGACGCCGTATTCGTTTGAAATCGAGCCAGTCCGCGCCGCATCGTCGCGACCCAGAGCGCACCGGAATCGACAGGGTCCGGGCTCACGTTCATCACAATATTCTCCCCTGGCGCACGCTCCGAATGCGGGTAAAAGCGCCGGCTCGAGCCGTCGGTCGCGTCGAACCGGATGAGTCCGTCGTCCGAACCGATCCACCGCACATCGGGGCGCTGCGGCGATGCATATTGTCCGTGCAACGAATGCTCCGAGGTCGGACCGCTCGAATTCGGCGAGGTCGATGCATCGAGAAAACGAGTGAAGTGTCCGGGCGCGTCGAGGTCCATCCGGTTTAACCCGTTCGCCGTCGTGATCCAGAGCCGACCCTCCGCGTCGTCCCGAATCGACCGAACCGTACTACTGCTGATGCTACGC
The DNA here is from genome assembly GCF_002554795.1 of Longibacter salinarum. NCBI lineage: Bacteria > Pseudomonadati > Rhodothermota > Rhodothermia > Rhodothermales > Salisaetaceae > Longibacter > Longibacter salinarum. The sequence continues at coordinate 133,106 of NZ_PDEQ01000009.1, forward strand.
GGGTCATCGGAGGCGTGGCGGAAGTGCGTGAAACGTCCAGGCCGCCCCGGTGCCATTCGAGCAAGACCATTGTCCGTCCCAACCCAGAGGATCCCGCCGCGGTCTTCGTACACGACATTGACCGGCCCTGGAGGCAGGCTACGCGGGTCGTCCGGGTCGTGCTGAAAGCGCGTCACCGTATCGGTCAGAGGATCTAGCCGGTTCACGCCGCCGAACTGCGTCGCCACCCAGATCGAGCCGTCCTGCGCCTCATGGATATCGTTGATCGTGCCGTCCGAGAGGGATTCGCTGTCGAACGGGCGGGGCTCGTAGACCTTGAAATCGTGACCATCGTAGCGATTCAGCCCGCTCTCCGTCGCAAACCACATGAACCCGCGCCGATCCTGCAGGATGTCGTAGATGTGCCCCTGCGAGAGACCGTCTTCGAGGGTGAGGCGCTCGAAGCGAATCCGAGGAGGTACCACGTCGCCGTTTCCTGAACCACTCTGCGCGTGGAGACAGGCGGGCAACAGCGTGACGGCGAGAAGAGCCAGCACGCTACTGATGGCCAAACGCGCCACCGGCACGCCCGATGCGCGCCCAGAATCGTGACGCAGTCCAGTCGAAACGAAAGAAGAGATGCTCATACGCACATCCAGAAATGCAGCAACTTCTTACAGACAGAGAGGAGGGAAACGATAAGCATTGAGGATGTGCAAAGCGAAATGACGCGCGCATCTATTATGATCTGCACAACCCATACGCCTCGCTCTCCCGACGCACGGCCTCCCGGCTTTGCGCCTATGCCCCCTGCCGTCTTGCCACCTTGGCTCTCTAGCGCCCTGGCTCTCACCGTCGCACGGCCGTGCGACGGTGAGAGTGAGAGTGGGGATAAGATATTAATCCTTGCAACCGCGAGAAACTCACAAGCCCGGATTCTCAACCGTTAGTCTGCCGCTTGGCATGCCAGCGAGCAGGATTGTCGCGAATGTACTGGCGCGCCATGCGCAGGTGACGCGCGGACCGAATGATTCGGTCATGATAATTCCGCTTCCAAACAGAGGCGCCAGGCGTGTCCCGGTGCCGATTGATGCGGCGGGTCGCAGCACATTTGAATCCGGCCACAAACGACCCGAGCGAACGAGCCGGGCGATGCAGTTGCCGTTCTTTCTCACTCTCTTTGTGCTCATCTTTCTCCCCAGTTGTCTTTTTCTTGAGCACCGACGCACGGCCGTGCGTCGGTGGGGTTGGAGATGAGGCGTCATCGTCGGCCGAGTCCATCCAGACGATGCCGTGCAGGTGATCCGGCATCACAATAAAAGCGTCGAGGGTCATCTCGTCGCGAATCTCTTCGGACCGCTGCCACTCCTCGGCCACGATGCGCCCGACCGAATTCAACTCCATTCTCCCGCTTCGAACCCTTCCAAAGATGCGGGTCAGCCGGTGCGTACAGATCGTCACGAAATACACAGCCGTCCCGGCGTAGTCCCATCCCGTCGTTCGGCGCGACGTGTAATGCGTGACGTAGCGCTCATAGTGCGGCGACATAAACGACCGTGGTGACACAGGAGAAAAGCAGGGAATGTAGACGCTGAAGGCGGCCGATCCAAGTCATTCCTGAACCCGGGGACAATTAAATCGCCCCACAGGCAGCACAGCAAAATATACAAATAATATGTTTTACTGATATTTATGATACAAATATACTTACATGATCTTTGTCCGATCCTCCGCCGGCACATAAACCGATGCACGGCCGAAACTGTGGGCACATTGTTCTTCCCCCAGCTCACCTCCACCACCGTCGCACGGCCGTGCGACGGTGGATTGGGGAGAGCGAACGTGCCCGTGCGGCGGCGGAGTGAGGAAGGAGTGCTATCATCGAGACAGCGAGCGGAATCGTCCGAGCTGAGAACAGCGTCCGGACATTAGCGGGACGACGCCACAACGTCAGCGGCATACGCGCCACAGCCCGATAGAAGGAACGTAGTTGCACGAACACACCGTCCTCGCATCTACAGCTACTCGGTTGCCTCTCGCGCCTGCCGACGTCCGTCTGGAGATAGCGTTTCGTACATCACCGTTGACACAACGACAGCGGACGCCGCGGTCAGCGCCCCGATGATGATAATGGATCCCTCCATCCCCAGCGCGTCGGCCGTGATCCCGGCGACGAGCGCGCCGACCACGTAGCCGCCGTCGCGCCAGAGGCGATACACGCCGATCGACGTGCCCCGCCACGAGGGATGCGCCACGTCGCTGATGGCGGCGAGCAATGTCGGGTACACCATCGCCGTTCCCGCTCCCATCAGGATCATCGCACCCGCGAGGACGCCGAACGCCTCGCCCGCTATCAGCGTGAACAGCCCGACTGCCTGCACGGCCATCCCCGCGGCAATCATCCACTTCCGTCCCCAGCGATCGGAGAGCGCACCGGTCCCCATTTGTCCGAGTCCCCAGACCGCAGGGTAGAGCGCCGTCAGCAGACCAATCTGCTCCACCGGCAGCCCTAGGGTGGCGAAGTAAATCGGAAAGAGGCCCCAGGCCAGCCCGTCGTTCATGTTATTGATGAGGCCGGCCTGACTGACCGCGAAGAGGGCACGATCCCTCCAGCTTGTGATGCGAAAGGCCTCAGCATACGACACCTCGAAGCGCCCGTCGTCTTCGTTCACAGCCTCCCAGTCTGCCTCCTCTTTTTTGGCGTGGGCGGACGTATCCCGGACGAAGAACACCGACGCGAGCAATCCGATGATAGCCAGTCCAATGCCGAGGTAGAAGGGCTCCGGTCGCAGGGCGTACGCACCGGCAATGTAGCCCGTCGCCAGGGCCGCTGCCGACACCGCGAGATAGCCCGCCGCTTCATTCAGCCCCATCGCAAGTCCGCGCTGCTTCGGCCCGACGAGGTCCACCTTCATGATGATCGTCATCGACCACGCCAGCCCCTGGTTGATGCCGAGAAGGACGTTGGCAAATACGACCCACTCCCACGTCGGCGCGGCAATAACGATCAGTGGAACGGGCAGCCCGACCAGCCACCCCGCCACCAGCACCCGCTTCCGCCCGTACCGGTCGCCCAGATGCCCCGCTACGGTGTTGGCCAGGGCCTTCGTGAGCCCGAACGTCGCGATAAACGACAGGATGGCCGTCCGCGAGGCGATGCCAAACTCGTCTTCGGCAAGAAGCGGAAGAACGGTTCGCTCCAGGCCAACCATGCCTCCGACAAAGGCATTCACGACCACGAGCATGATGAACTGCCCGAGGTTTTCTCTCAAACCGAGACGCGGAGGCGACGATGACATACGATGTTAACCTGTTTGGCGGGTGGATCGTGAACAAGTACGATTGAAGATCACTGCCTGGCATGAATGCAGTAGACACGGCGCGTGAGATCCACGATAGCTCGGTGTGGCGAACATCGCGAGGACCGACCGTCAGAAGGTCCGTACCCTTGCATGGCCAGAGGCTGTCCGCCACACAGGTTGTCACCAAACGACTCGCTGCGGCGACACCCACCGCTTACGAACCGGGTCGCGTTCAGCGATCCATCCCGCAATTCACGACCCATCTTTCCTCTCAACAGCAACGCCTCACGCCGACCGTCGCCAGAGGATGAGAATCGGCGGCCAAACGTCTCATACCATTTCCTATCCGACTCTTTCTGCGACGACGAAATGTGGACACCTTGCTCGACGAGTAAAGCGTTTGTAACTACAAGTCATCCATGCAACGACATGCAGACGTTGCGATAACAGTTACGACCTTGCCAGAGGTTCCACGGGCGAGGGCTCACAACCCTCGGTTCGGACGTCACGACCGGAGATCACAATATCATGTTCGGCGCTGAACATCACATGTTTGACGGGTCACACATCATGTGGGGAATGCACGGCTTCTGGTGGATCTTCTGGATCTTGCTCATCGGTCTGGCGATCTGGACGTTTGTCCGGCGCCCCGGGGCCGACAGCATATCGACGTCATCCGACGAGACCCCGCTCGAGCGACTTCAAAAGCGGTATGCCGATGGCGAGATCTCGACCGAGGAATACGAAGATAGAAAGGAACGTCTCGAGCGCGATCGGTAACGCATCGGTCTTTGCAGTGAGCCTACGCGACGACAGCGCCCGCAGCCTACCCTTCATTCGGTAACCTGAAAATAGATTCTCGAACATTCGACTATGACGACCCAGACGGCATATTACTACACCCGCGAAATCGACCTTCCCATCGATGAAGCCGAGGAACGTGTCCGTGAAGCGTTGTCCGAGGAAGGCTTCGGCGTACTGACGGAAATCGACATCAAGGCGACGCTCAAGAAGAAGCTGGATGCTGATTTTCACCCGTACAAAATTCTGGGCGCCTGCAACCCACCGGCGGCCTACGAGGCTCTGCAGGCGGAAGACAAGATCGGCACGATGCTCCCATGCAACGTCATCCTGCAGGAGAAGGACGGACATACGGAAGTCGCTGCCGTGGACCCCGTCGCGTCCATGCAGGCCGTCGACAACCCGGATCTCGAGCCGATCGCCACGAAAATCCGTGACAAACTTCGCTCGGTGCTCGACCGCCTGTAAGCACAAATGCTCAGGTAACGACAGCAAATCGCCCCTCTCACCGCTCCCGCGTTCTCGTGACCGATACGTCTTCACCGCACGCCGTGTCGCATGCTGAACAGGAGGGGTCCGAGCATTCCGCCTCCGGTGGCTATTCTCACCACGATCATGCCGCCGGCGACTACGGCGACGGCGACCATGGCGACGGCGGGGGGCATTCGCACCACGAACATCACGCGGCGATGGTGAAGGACTACCGTCGCCGCTTCTTCGTGAGTCTGGCGGTCACGGTGCCGATCCTCGTCTTAAGCCCGATGATCCAGTCGTTTCTCGGCTGGGAGGGCGCGCTCGCCTTCCCTGGCGACATCTGGGTCCTGCTCGGCCTGTCGACCGTCGTCTACAGCTATGGCGGCTGGCCCTTTCTAACGGGGCTCGTCGACGAACTGAAGGAGAAGGAGCCGGGCATGATGACGCTGGTCGGCCTCGCTGTCAGCGTTGCCTACATCTACAGCGCGGCGGTGGCCCTCGGCGTCGCGGGCAAGATGTTCTTCTGGGAAACCGCCACGCTGATCGACCTGATGCTGGTCGGCCACTGGATCGAGATGCGCTCCGTGATGGGCGCGAGCCGCGCGCTGGAGGAGCTGGCTCGGCTGATGCCGAACACGGCACACCGGATCACCGAGAGCGGGGACACGGAAGAGATCAAGATCGCGGACCTGAGACCCGGCGACCGGATCCGCGTCAAGTCGGGCGAAAAGATCCCGGCCGATGGCTCGGTGATCGAGGGCAGGTCGAGTATAAACGAAAGCATGCTCACCGGTGAGAGCGTGCCCGTCGAGAAGACGGACGGAGACGACGTCATCGCGGGATCCGTCAACGGCACCGGATCGCTCGTCGTCGAGGTCACGAAGACCGGTGAAGACAGCTACCTCAACCAGGTCATCTCGCTCGTCCGCGAGGCGCAGGCGTCGCAGAGCCGCACGCAAAATCTGGCCGACCGCGCCGCCTCCTGGCTCACGCTCATAGCGATCACGGCCGGCGGCCTCACATTCGGCATCTGGTTTGGCGCGGTGGACGAGACGTTCGTGTTCAGTCTCGAGCGAGCGGTCACCGTCATGGTCATCACCTGCCCGCACGCACTTGGGCTGGCCATCCCGCTCGTCGTGGCGGTCAGCACGGGCATCGGAGCCCAGCGCGGTCTCCTGATTCGCGACCGAAGCGCCTTCGAGCGCGCCCGCGACCTGGACACGGTCGTCTTCGACAAAACAGGTACGCTGACAGAGGGACGCTTCGGTGTAACCGACATTCTTGTCTTCGGCGACGCCTCGGAGACGGAGGTCCTCCGCCTCGCCGCGGCGGTCGAAAGACACAGCGAGCATCCGATCGCCGCCGGCGTCCTGCGCTCGGCAGAAGATCGCGGCATCGACATACCGGATGCAACCGACTTCGAGGCGATCACGGGCAAGGGCGTGCATGCCACGGTCGAGGGTGCCGAGATTCGCGTGCTCAGTCCGGTAGCGGCCGAGACGGAAACCGACCTTCCGGAGCATGACGCTGCCTCGCTCGGCGAGCAAGGGAAAACGGTCGTCTACGTCCTCCGCGGCGACACACCCATCGGCGCACTGGCGCTCGCAGACGTCATCCGCTCAGAATCGAAGGAAGCCATCCAAACGCTCCACGACCTCGGCATCGACGTGGTGATGCTGACGGGCGACAACGAGCGCGTCGCGAACTGGGTCGCCGCCGAGATCGGGGTCGACCGCGTCATCGCGGAGGTCCTTCCCGATCAGAAGAATGATGTCATTGAGGAACTGAAAGCCAGCGGTCGGATCGTGGCGATGACCGGCGACGGCGTCAACGATGCACCGGCCCTTGCCTCCGCCGATGTGGGGATGGCGATCGGTGCCGGCACGGATGTCGCTGCCGAAACCGCCGACATCGTGCTGGTCGACAGCGACCCGCGCGACGCGGTCAACGTCATCCGCCTCGCCCGCTCGACCTACCAGAAGATGGTCCAGAACCTGTGGTGGGCGACGGGCTACAACGTCGTCGCAATCCCCCTTGCGGCGGGCGTCGGCGTATCGTTCGGCCTCCTCCTCAGTCCGGCGGCCGGGGCGGTGCTGATGAGCCTGAGCACGGTGATCGTCGCTGTCAACGCACGCTTCCTCAGCCTCGATTAGCCCACCCCGCGGCCATACCATCTATTTTCTCTGCGAAAAAGGCCAGCCCTCACTCGCACAAACCCGGCAGAGAGCTGACTGTGATGACTTCAGAGGATGAAATCGTTAGCGTCCGAGTGGACCGGTGCCACCGGGGCTGGTCGCATCCAGTGTCGTTACGGCAGAAAGCGCGGCATCACCCGGCTCCGGCGTCGCATTCCCGATCACGTAGGCAGTGATCTTCGTGCCTTCGACCAGGCCGACCGGAATCGTCAAGACCGCCGTCCCACCCTTTAAGATCTCGACGGTACGGTCGCCGGAAGCTACCTCCAGGTACGGGCTCGCAGCAGCGAACGTGACTCCGACGAGTACGATCTGACCGTCGACAGCGATATCGACGGCTCCTGCATCGGGGGATGCGTGCACGAAGCGAACGAGTGTTTTGTCGCGCGGCGGAAGGGCCGGCTCATCGTCTCCGTTGTCTACGAGCGGGAGCGCCTGAATGCCGGGCTCTCCATTTTCCGGACTCAATTCGCCGATCGCGAGAATTGTGTAGTCCTTGTTCGCGTCCAGCGACAGCCCGTCGACGTCAATGACTTGCGGTCCCGCTGCTCCGGCAGGCGTCACGGCGATATCGTACGTTCCGAAGCGGAGACCGACGTAGTCGCCGTCGGCGTTCGGCGCGAAGTTCGCGTATGACAGGTTCGGGATCGCGGGACTTCCCTCGCCCGGCTCGACGCCGACGTACACGTCTACAGCCGGGGCATCCGGCGAGAGGTGGCCGACGCGCACGTCGGCGATCGGGCCGCTCCCCTGGCCTCGGCGATCGGCAACCGACGAGCCGCGTGCATTATCCCCGCGAGCGGCTTCCGCAGATTTCGTCAGGGTCGAAGCTTCGCTCCCCAGATCCGCAGATTCGCTCGTCGTCAGGGCGTCACAACCCGAACCGAACAAACCAAGGGTGAGCGCTACGAGAACAGCTACGTATCGAGATAAAACTGCCGTCTTTGATAACATCACAGTTATGTTTACATTTCATGAAGGCGAAATTGTGCGCACTGGACGACTGGAAATGCAGGAAGTATCCACCCGATAGTAACGAAGCAGACACGTATGGCAGGAGCACGGGCATGCTTACACCCGGTGTGTAGGAAAAGCACAACCGGTCGATAGCGCGGGAGACCGATCGACCTGCTCGCACACGGTTCGGCCCCGTAACCACGCGGATCTACGCGCTTTAGGTGTTGGGTCGATGCCGCTTGGCGTCGAACCAGACCCCATCCGCCCGATTTACCACCACCCTCTCCTCGAATCGGCCCCAACGACTCATGGACGCAAGCCTACCGGATCTGTTTTACCGTTTTGGTGCCGCGCTGGTCATCGGGCTTCTGATCGGCCTCCAGCGCGAATATGCGTTTCAGGAACACGAGCACCAGCAAGAAGACGAATTGCTGGCCGGTGCGCGCACGTTTCCGCTTATCAGTCTACTGGGAGCCTCGTTTGCCCTCCTGGCCGACGTTGCTCAGGCCCCCGCCCTGTTAGCAATGATTTTAGCCGGTGTCGCCGTGCTTCTGGGCGTGGCCCACTATCAGGAGGCGAAGGAGGCCAATACGGGGCTCACGACGGAGATCGCTGCCCTCCTCACTCTCTCGGTGGGCATGCTGTGCGCGTGGGACGAGATCGAACTCGCAGCAGCACTGGGCGTGGCAACGACCGTGCTGCTCGCGCTCAAGGTTCAAACGCGTTCATTCGCCAAAACCATTAGCCGGGAGGATGTCTTCGCCACGCTGAAGTTTGCCGTCATCACGGCAGTCATCCTGCCGATCCTGCCGCAGCAAGGGTACGGTCCCCCTCCGTTCGATGTCCTCGTGCCCTACGACGTCTGGCTGATCGTCATCCTCATTTCCGGCATCAGCTTTCTGGGATACGTGGCGATCCAGGTCGTCGGCGCACGGCGCGGCGTGGGCCTCACCGGTATTCTGGGTGGACTGGCCTCCAGCACCGCGGTCACGCTCAGCCTCGCCCAGCGGAGCCGCGACGCGCCCAGCCTCGCCCGCTCCTTCAGCATGGGCGTCGTGCTGGCGTGGACGGTCATGTTTCTCCGCGTGCTGGTGGAGGTGGCCGCCGTCAACGTCTCGCTTCTACGAGTCGTCGGTATCCCGATTCTCGCGATGATGGCAGCCGGAATCCTGTACGCCGTCTACCTCTACATGGCGCACGACTCGGGAGCGGAGAGTGATGCGACGGAAATGAAAAACCCGTTTCGCCTCACCCCGGCCATCACCTTCGGCATCCTGTATGCCGTCATTCTCGTCGCGACCAGCGCCGCACAAAATTACTTCGGAGACGCTGGCATTTACGTGACGAGCCTGGTCTCCGGCCTGGCGGATGTGGACGCCATCACTCTCTCGATGGCCCGGCTGAGCGGACCAGCGGGCGATGTAGAGGCGGAAACCGCTGCCCGGGCCATCGTCATCGGGGCCGCGGCAAATACGCTGCTGAAAGGCGGCATCGTCTTCTTCACGGGAACGAAAAGCATCCGCCGACCGATTCTCGGAGGCATGGCAGCAATCATAGCCACCGCCGCGGCAACGATCTGGTTCATCTAAAATGGCCGATCGCATCAGAATATGGTGACGCGGGCTTGATGAACCGAAGACACATCTCTATTATTGAACCACCTATTTATGCCATAATGTAGCCCCTGAGATGGTGATCTTTGTTCACGTCGCGCTCGGCGTCATCGCCTTGGTCGCTGGAGCATGGAATCTGATGGCGCAGAAGGGAACGCGTCGGCACCGACGAGCTGGCTGGATATACACCGGTGCCATGGCGGGTCTCATCTTGACCTCATTCGCCATCTTTCAGCTTACGGGAGCGTTCGGGCCCTTCCATGTCATGGCCATCGTTAGCGGCGCAACGCTTACTCTCGCCATCTACTTTCCCCTCCGCCGCGAATACCACGACGGCTGGCTGGAGCACCACTACTTCTGGATCACCTTCTCATACGTCGGCCTGGTGATGGCCACAGGGTCGCACTTTGCGCAGTACGGACCCGCCGGCTGGTCCATGTGGGAACGCGGCGCACTCTGGTGGGGCGTGCCGATGGTCATCGGCTTCGCGCTCATCTTCTGGAAAAAAGAGAAGGTGCTCAACCGCCTCCGGGCCCGCGCTTCGCTTGCGGAGTAAAAGCGCCAACCCCGCTCTCGTCGTACGGTGCGTCAAATGTCCCCGTGATCGTCGCGCTCGATTCTCCTCCGTTTGGTGCGAGAGGGTCGATGCGGGTGACCGTGATATCAAAGCTGCCCGCAAGTCGGTTTTCCGTCGACTCGGTAATGGTGATCGTTCCTCCGGTCGAGAGGTACTGGATGGACGTGTCGCTCTGTCCGTTGACGTAGTAGAATGAAAAGTCCGAACTAGATGTCAGGTTGTCGTTCTGGCCGTCGATATTTCGGACCGAAACGGTGCCTGTTTCCGGGCGGGCGGCCCCGCGAATCAGAAACCCCTGACCGGTGCCATCATCACTCGAGAAGTTTACCGCCATCGCCTCATTGCTGGCGTCGGTCGACCCGTTGCCCCATCGGGCAGCTCCCGTGAAGGTCGTGTTCACCGAATTACCAGTTACAGAAAGGGAGTATGACGGCTCGACGGACACGTCGTCGTTGGATCCACTGCTGTCGCAACCAACAAAAAGCAAAAGTGGCACAGCACACATGGCGAGAGCCAACACGCGGCGGACGCTGGCAAACGCAAATGTGTCGCGATCCATCCAACGTCGAGAGTCAATGGCGTATGGCATAAAAACAGATTGCTACAAGCGATAGAATGCATGCGAAAAACGGGGCTCGCGTACGTTCATCCGCGCCGGCGATCTTGTCCGAGTCGACATCTAGACGCGAAGCGACGACGGGATAACATGAACAACGGGACATCGCTTTTCAACCTCGACGCTCCGTGCGTTACGTGCATACGCTGTGCGTCGTCTTGCTCGGATATTTGCCTTACACCATCCATTCGGCGATCCGCAGCGCCTCAGCTTCCACCGTCGCTACATAGGCACGGCGCTCTCGCTCATCCCGACACCGGAGCAACTCTTGCGTGTGGCGCCATACGTCCTCCCGCCACGACGTGATCAACCGGGACACGAGGTACTCGTCGACGGGCCCGAGCGCGATATCCACGAATTCAAGAAACTGCATACGCGGCTCCAAAACCGTGTCTTGTACCGCGTCGACGGACTGAGCGATGACCCGGTTGACGCTGCAGTGGTCCGCGTACCGTATGGCCTGATGCCCGCGATCGAGCTGCGACCATTCGGGGGCGAGTATGTCCTCCAGTGTGAGGACAAGGTCGTAATTGATGTGGGCGTTGACGCCGAGAAGAAGGTGCTGCACAGCCGTCGCCTCGCCGGACGCCGAGCAATCGAACGCCACCTGCCAGACTGCCGGCGGTGACATTCCCTCTGACTCATATGCGCTCAGCGCATCGAAGTAGTATTCTGCGAATCGGTGGAGCAGGCCGTGGACCCACCGAGCATCGCCAAATGCGTCGGCATGCACCTGGGCCACCATGTTGCGGGTCATGATGAGATAACACTCGAGAAAAACCGCCCGCACGTCCCCCGTAGCCATCCAGGACTCCACGTGCGACTGCATCCGGCCCAGCAACGTTGCGTCGTCGAAGAGCATACGGTCGTCGTTGGCCGGCGAAAGCGGATCGAATCCCGACATCGTGCCTGAGTGATGGGTGTATGGGACGACACAAGATACATTCCCCAGCACGATTGGACAACCGGTGACCGAAAAGTGTGAAAGTGTTGAGGTGCTTGAGTATGAGGGTATGAGAGGCGCCAGGGGGCTCTGAACCTTGACAACCTGTTTGGCGGACAGCCTTCGGCGATCCAAAAGTAGGGACCTCTCGACGGTCAGTCCTCGCAATGTTCGTCACACTGGGCTTGGTTCATCTCGGTCACTGTGTCTAACGCATCTGTGCAAACGGATGACCTTTAACCCGACCGGTGAAGCGACCTTCTGCCCTTGCTGGTTGGCGATCCATTCGCCAACCAGGTTATGAACTCTGAATCTTACCCCCAGCCAACACCGCCTCCTTGAAGCGCCGTATGGTCAGAGGCATGCCGAAACGCAAAAAATAAGGAACCGTCGCACGGCCGTGCAACGGTTCCTCGCGTTTATCCCTGAACGATAAACTCTGAACCCTGAACTCTGAACCCTGAACTCTGAACATTTAGTCAACCCCGAGGTGTTCTTTTAGCGCATCGATGCGGTTTCGGCTGAGACTTACGCGTTCGCCATTCCGCAACCGCACGGCATAGTCTCCTCCGCCTTTCCGGCGAATGGAGACCACCTCGTCGAGCCGAACAATGGCAGAGCGGTGGATGCGCATAAATTCGCCATTGTCCAGCCGCTCGTCGAGCGTCTTCATCCGCTCCCGAATAAGGTGCGTCCCGTCGGAGGTATGCAGTTCGGCATACGAGCCATCGGCGGTGATATGCGTGATGTCGTCCACGTGAACAATGCGCGTCTCGCCCCGGCCCTGCACAGCGATCCGCTCCAGCGGCTCGGCACCGTCATCCGACGCTTGCTCCGTCCCGTGTTCGCTCAACAAATCCCTGAGAGCCTCCCCCATCCCGCGGTGCTCTTGCCCCTCCAGCCGCTTTCGAGCGCGACGAACGGATTCCACAAAGCGGTCGTCATCGAACGGTTTGAGTAGATAGTCCACGGCAGCCCACTCGAACGCCTGGATGGCATACTCATCGTAGGCGGTGACAAAAACCGTCAGCGGCATGTCGTCCGGACCGACCGCTTCCACCACGTCGAGCCCCGACGCTCCCGGCATCTGCACATCCAGAAAAACGAGGGTTGGCCGTAGACGCTCGATCTTCTCGATCGCCTCCGATCCGTCTTGAGCCTCCCCGATCACGACCGCCACCTCGCTCGAGATAACGTCTTCGTTCTCGATCAGCGTATGGATGCGCTCGCGGGCCAACGGCTCGTCGTCAACGATAAGAACCCGCAGAGGAAGATGGGACGACACGGATGGCATGGGCAGGAAAATATTCTATTCGTCGGGGGTGGCCGGCTCCAGCGACGCCGCGTGCATCGTTCCTGCGTCGGTGTCGCGAGTACGGTCGTCTTCACTCGCACCAGCGTTCGACCGGGCCGTTGCCACGTCCGACCGATCCGTACTCTCTTCCCCGACCACGTACAGGTCGGCGCTCGTGTGATAGGGGAGGCGAAGCGTCGCCGTCACACCGGGCGCCTCGTCGTCGCTTGACGCCTCATTCGACGCAACGTGCAGTGCTGCGGCATCGCCATACAACCCTTCGAGCCGAGCGCGGACATTTTTGAGCCCGAGGCCCGATGAGATGTCGTCTCCGTGGAAACCGGGACCGTTGTCTCGGACCGTGACGACGAGTGTGTCCTCTTCGCGCGTGGCGCGGATCCAGATTCGCCCGGTGCCGCGAACCCGGGCCGCGCCGTGCTTGACGGCGTTCTCCGCCAACGGCTGAAGGAGCAAGTACGGCACAAGGACCAATCGGTGCTCTTCGGGAACGTCGATTTCGACGTCGAGACCGCCCTGAAAACGGATCTGCTGGATCTCCAGGTAATCCTCAAGGATGTCGATCTCGTCGGAAAGCGGCACTTCCTGGGGCGCGTCCTCGTCGAGGACACGACGAAGCAGTTCGCTGAGTCGCGTAATCATCCGTCGCACGCCCTGCGGATCGCGACCAACGAGCGTGCTCACGGCGTGAAGCGTGTTGAAGAGAAAGTGCGGGTTGATCTGCATGCGGAGCGTCTGCAGCCGCGCCTCCGTGAGCTCTTTCTCCAGCACGGCCGTGCGCTCACGCAGGCGCTCCGTTTCAGCCTGGCGCTCCTTTTTCTGCAGGTGATAATCCCGCGCAAAGCCGGCCGCGAGAATGACGAAGTAGACGACCAGCTCGTTCACGAACCAGAGGCGGGTCGCGATGCGAACCGGGTCGAAAAACGCTCCGCCCCGCCCGTGCCCGAACATCGCCCCCCGTAGAATCGAGTCCGCCGACTCGACGGCAAAAGCTCCGAGAACAGCGAAAACCAGATGCAAGACGACGTTTCGCGCGATGTCGCCTCGCTCGACCGGCAGACGGCGGGCAAGCCAGAACACGCACGGTGTGAGCACGATCCAGAAGCCGTACTCGAAGATCTCGCGCCCGAGCTCGACCGGAAACTGGCCCCACTCGACCGGACCGCCTCCGCGCGGCGCCAGCACGTCGTTCACCGCAGTCAGTAGAGCCACGGTGGTCCACGCGCCGATGATCAGCAGCCATTCCTGGCGCGTCGGCCAGTCGGATATGGACGTGTCGGCAGAGGGAGCGTCACGCATGTGTGCTTAGCATCATCTCTAGACGGCGTCGTTATCGGTTAGAGCCCCGGCGACCTCCGTTGTCGTTACCGAAGGCGTACGAGAAGGTAAGGATGAAGCGGCGCTGACTCCAGTCGCGGGAGCTTTCGGTGTAAAACGCTTCGGTTCTGCGTTGCAGCTCGAAGTTCTGCGAGTCAAAGACGTCGCTCGCGCGCAGGCTCAGGCTCCCGCTTCCCCCGAACAGTTCCTTCCGGAGGGCAACGTCGCTGCTCATCCGCGCGCCGATCTCGCCCCCGGCAATGTCCTGCGGTGCCCGGTAGTACTGGCTCACCTGCAGGTCGACGCCATAGCCAAGACCAAACGTGAGGTTCGCCCGACCCGAGTAGGCCATGGCGTCATTGCTCAAGTCGCTATCCACGTTGCTGGCGTCGGTGACGACCCGATTCGCGTTCAGCGTCACATTCCCCCGCACCCAGTCATCGACCTCTAGAGACGTGACCACCTCGACGCCGTACGAATTGCTGGAAGCGAAATTAGCGAACGTGAGCAAGGTCACGCCACTACCCAGCAGTTCCTCGCGCCGCTCGATCTCGTTCACCGTCCGCCGGAAGAAGGGCGTGATCGAGACGGTCGCCGGAGCCCAGTTGCGCGTCATGCTGAGCTCGAACGAGTGGATGTATTCCGGATCCAGCTGCGGATTCCCTTGAAAGCGAAAGTTGGGGTCCTCGTTGTCGTCGACAGGATCCAACTGCCAGGTGCCAGGTCGGCGAATTCGCTTGCTGTAGGACAAGCGGGCCTGGTAACGCTCTCCCTGCTTGTAGGTCAGAAACGCGCTCGGGAAGAAGTTCAGGTAGTCGTTATCGAACGACGCATCCATCGCGGGAAGCGTGAACGTCCGCGACGTCTGCTCTGCCCGAAGGCCACCTTTCATTTCCAATGCATTGCTGAGAGGAAAGGTCAGCTGCCCGTAGACGGCATGCGTACGGTCGTTATAGTCGAAGTCGCTCGTTTCCTCAATCTGGTAGGCGTTGGACTGCATGTCGAACACCTCGAAGACCTGATCCGACTTCTGCGTGCGGGTTTCCCCCTGGTATCCAGTTTCGATCATGAGGTCGCCCACGGCTCGCGTGTAGTCGATCTCGATCGTGCCCTCGTCCTCCGTCTCACCCATGTCTTCTCGCTCTCGATCGCGAACCGAATCGAGTTGCCCGTCCGTTGCGAGAGCGCGCTCCATATAACGGGCATCTTCGGACTCCCACTCGCGCTCATACCGGATCTGTGCGGAGAGTTCGTGGTCTTCTCCGAACTCGTGGCGCCCCGAAAACCGCGCGTCAACGCTCTCCTCGTCGCTCAGGCCATCATTTAAACGGGCGTACCGATCGGTGGTCGACCCAGAAGATATGCTCCGAAGATAATTGGTCCGGCTCTCCTGCTCTTCGGATTCCGTACTGAAGACCGATTCCAAGGAGAAGGTCGTCGCCTGGGTGGGGCGATACTCGAGCTGGACGTTCCCCGTGTGCGAGCGCTCGGTCTCCTGCTCCGTCTCGGACTGGTCGAGAATGGTCGTCGGGTCCGTGGTAAAGTTGCGGCGCAGGCGCGTCCCGCCTTCGTCCTCCGAGCCGCGGCGAAATCCGTAGTTCGCAAACAGGCGCCATCCATTGTTCTGGTAGCCCGCATTCACTGAGGTGTTGACGGACGACTGCGTGCCCACGCCGGCCGTCGCGCCTCCGCTCCATCCAGACCCGCGGTTTCGTCTCAAAACGATGTTGATGATGCCGGCCGCCCCTTCCGGCTCCTCTTTCGCGGACGGATTCGGGATCACCTCTACTCGCTCGACGGCGGAGGCCGGCAGGCTTTCGAGGAAACTCGCCAGCGACTGCCCGGAGAGCGAGGTCGGCTCGCCGTTCACGTGCACCACCACACCCTCACTCCCGCGCAGGCTAATGCTCCCGTCCAGGTCGACCTGGATCGACGGCAGATCATTCAAAACGGTTCGCGCCGATCCACCCGCCGTGACAATCTGCCGATCCGTATTGTACACCGTGCGATCGGTTCGCACCTCGACGGCAGGCCGTTCGGCACTGACCGTGACCTCATCAAGCTGCTGCGTCTTTTCCCGCACCTGGATCGTCTCCAGGTCTCGACTCGGGCGAGACTGCGTCAACCGGACGTCCGTCAGGCGCGTGTTCGCATAGCCCACAAAGCTGACGACCACAGTATACGTGTCGAGCGGAAGGCCGCTCACGACGAACGCACCGTTGGCATCCGTGGTCGCACCGCTTACCAGAGACGAGTCGATCGGCGAGCGGACGGACACGGTCGCTCCAACGAGCGGAGTCTCGGGGCCCGCTTCGACCACGATTCCTTCGATACGTCCCCGGCCTCCTGGATCGTCGTCCTGGGAGAGCGCATCCACTGGAAGCACGACGAACAGAATAAGACCGACGAGGGTAGCAACAATCCGATTCATAAACGGACACGTCCTGAGTTTGCGGGTGAATGATGCACTATAGATCCACCTGCCGACCTCGTTGTTGATTCGGCTGTTTCAACGAAATGCATCCTGACGTGATGAATTGCATCAACGCCTGCTCACGCCAGTAAGCCGTTTCTAAAAAATCACGCTGCTAGCCGGTCCTGAATCGCTTCTTCCGTCCTCTCTCCGACCCCGTCTGCCATGAACATTTTGATTCTTACCATCGGCACGCGGGGTGATGTCCAGCCGCACGTTGCTCTCGCCGTCGGACTCAGAAAAGCCGGACACAACGTCACGCTCTGTACAAGCCCCCGCTACCGAAACCTCTTTGCGGATCGCGGTCTCTCCTTTGCACCACTCAGCGACGACCTCGTGGCGATCACGGAGTCCGTGGAAGGCCGGGCGGCGCTGGAGGACATGTCGAGCCTGATTTCCGGCGTTCGAACGGCTGTGCGGCTGATTCGCGAGCATGGCGACATCCAGCGTCAACTCGTGCGGGACGGGTGGAAAGCGGCGGAGGCGGCACAACCGGACCTGATCGTCTACCATCCGAAGATGGCGTGCGGGCTTCACTTTGCAGAAAAACTCGGCATTCCGGCCGTCATCACTCCGCTGTATCCGATCTTTCTACCAACGACGGATTTCCCGAACATCGGCCTTGCCCCACTGCCTCTCCCGCGCGTCCTGCGAGAAGCCTACAATCGCGGCACCCACCATCTCGTGCAGACGGTCGTCCGCACCGTTAGCACCCGGTATTTTCGAGAATGGCGCGCGCAGAACGGTCTTCCCCCCGCCCCCCGAGGAACGGGCGTCGTCCGAACGTCGGATGGTGATAGAGTCCCGATGCTAAACGCGTGGAGTGAGCACGTCGCCCCGAACCCCGACGATTGGCCGGAAAGCGTCGAGACGACCGGCTACTGGTTTCTCGATCGTCCGGAGGACTGGACGATGCCGGATGAACTGCAGAATTTCCTCGCGGCCGGCGACCCGCCCGTCTACATCGGCTTCGGGAGCATGGCGAGACAACACCCCGAACGGACGACGCAGACCGTTCTAGATGCGCTTCGGCGAACCGGTCTGCGAGCGCTCATTTCGCGCGGGTGGGGCGGACTCGTTCCCGAGGATGTGCCGGACTCGATTTACCTCTTCGACGAGGCCCCGCATGACGCCCTGTTTCCCCTCTGCTCGGCCGTTGTTCACCACGGGGGAGCCGGAACCACGGCGGCCGGACTGCGCGCCGGTCGACCAACGGTCATCTGCCCCTTCTTCGGCGATCAGCCCTTCTGGGGACGACGCGTGCATGCACTCGGCGTCGGCCCGGAGCCGATCCCGCAGAAACAGCTGACCCCCGGTCGCCTCGCCGCAGCCCTTGCGACGGTAACGCGAAACGAGCGCATGCGGGAGAAAGCGGCTCATCTCGGCGAACAGATCCGCGTGGAAGATGGCGTAGGCCGCGCCGTCGCTCGGCTCGAAGCCGTCGTCCGCTCGTCGCCACAGGCACACCCGGAAGAGGCACTCTGACCTTCGGCCCAACCGGCCATGGAATACCGCCGTACGGCATACGTGGAAACCGTGTGGAAAGTCCTGGTGCAGTTGTGATTCGGCCAGAACCGCTCCTATCCTGCAGGCGGACCCTCTTCCCCGACACCTTCATGTGCCGTGTCTGACTCGCTCCACGTTCGTGCGCTTTCCGCCTGGGTGATCGTGTGCGTGGTGTGGGGCACGACCTATCTGAGCAACGATCTCGCGATCGCGTCCATCCCGCCCTTTCGGTACGCATCGCTCCGGTTTCTTTCGGCCGGAATCATCGTCTTTCTCGCCGCACGCTGGTATGCCGGAGACGACGGTACGTCTGTCCGAGACATTGTCCTGCACCCGACGGCCCGAGCGGGCATGCTGACGCTGGGCATCGGCGTCGGCGCGAACATCTGGGCGCTTCAGTGGCTCCCGACCGGCGTCGCCGCGGTCCTCGTCGCCGGCGTCCCGCTGTACATGGTCCTCGTCGACCGCTTCGTCTTCGACGGTGCGCGCCTCCGCCCGGCCGTCGGCCTCGGACTGGCACTTGGTCTCACTGGCATCGCCCTCATTGCGATGGAGCAGTCCGGCGACCCCAGCGCAGCCGAAGCGTCGCTCATCGCCGTCGCAGGCGTCATTGCGGGTGGAATCAGCTGGGCATTCGGGTCGGTGATGATCCGGTACACGTCTCCGCCCGCCGACCTGGCCTCGACAGCCGGCGCACAGATGCTCTGGGCCGGAGCCTTGCAGGGTGCCGTCAGCCTCGTGGTCGGGGAAACGCTGACGGAGCCGGTCACCCTTCTCAGCGGAGGCGCCGCCGTATACAGTGTGCTGATCGGGTCGTGCATCGCCTACAGCGCGTATCTCTACGCCCTCCGGCACCTGTCGGTCGCGTTTGTTTCGACGTACGTCTTCGTGAACCCGGTGATCGCGCTCTGGCTCGGGTGGCTATTACTGGACGAAACGATGACAATGCAGACGGTCGCCGCGTCTGCCGTCATCCTGGCCGGACTCGCGCTCACCCGTTTTCGCTCGCGATCGCGGAAAACCTGACCGATCACGATCTGCGTTATGGCAACCATCCGCTACACAATCATCGACTCCCCTCTCGGCCCACTCCTGGTCACATCCGATGGGGAAGCGATCACGGGTCTCCGGATGGCGTCCGATGATGATTCGTTCGACATCCCGACCGGTTGGCGTCAGACCAACGCCCCCTTCGCTGAGGTGCGCGAGCAGCTCGATGCATACTGGGCGGGGACGCTCCGAACGTTTGACGTGCCCCTCGCCCCCGGCGGCACCCCCTTTCAGCAGAAGGTGTGGACGGCGCTCGGCTCCATTCCTTACGGCACCACGTGCACGTACGGCGCCATCGCGCAGCGAATCGGTCAGCCCCGGGCGGCACAGGCGGTCGGCGCAGCCAACGGCCAAAATCCCATCGCCATCGTGATTCCCTGCCACCGGGTCGTCGGCCATGACGGATCGCTGACTGGCTATGCCGGCGGCCTCGACCGAAAGCGCACGCTCCTCCGCCACGAGTCTCAGAACAGCGGTCTCTTCGCCAGCGAGGCACAAACACCCATGTCCGATCACTGACAGGCGAACGTCATCGTGGCGGGCTCACGGTACGCGTATGCGCCGATCCGATGACGATCAAACACGACCCGCATAAAGAAAAGGAGCCGCAGGCACACGCCCACGGCTCCTTTTTCTTTTTCGCTACGGTGAACGTACAAAACGCTAGCGCACAACCGTCATCCGCTCGGTCCGGATCGTATCGCCGGCTTCCAGACGGATGAAGTACACGCCCGCGGCCAAACGATCACTTGAGAGCGTGACCGTCTTCTCACCGCTCGTTTCCTGTGCGTCCGTGACCGTCTGCACGCGCCGTCCGAGGACATCGAAGACGTGGATCTGAACGGGCATGTCGGCCGGAAGCTCATACTGCAACGTGGCCTCCGACTGCACCGGGTTGGGGAACGGTGCATGAAGTGTGACCTCCTTCGGTCCGCTGACGCGAATCGTTCGGGCCTTCGAGTACGTCGGCGTGCCATCAACGTCGACCTGCCGGAGTCGGTAAGAAACGTCTTGCGCTCCAAACGGAAGCTCCGCGTCGGTGAAGCGATACTGCTGCGCCTCGACCGACGTGCCGGCTCCCTGCACGAAGCCAAGCGAAGTCCACCGCGAGGTGCTGCTTGCATCGCCGACCTTCCGTTCGACGTAGAATCCATCGTTGTCCTTCTCGCTTGCGGTCGTCCACGTCAGCTCGACCGACTCATCGAGAGCGTAGCCTTCGAACGATGCGAGTTCGACGGGCAGGCTCGTCGTGATCCCGAAGACACGAGCAACCTCCACGTTCATTTGCAGCTCCGCGCTCGCCGTCGACCAGCTCGAACCATCGAACACGGACGTGTGCGTCACGCCCGAGGCCGTGTCGCCGGAGAGATACAGGGCGTCGTTGGAATTGGTTGGGGCGAGAACGAGGTGGTAATCCGTTCCAGGCGTGACGTCAACACCAACTGCTTCCAGGTTCAGCGCGTTCGGGGTAAACGCGTAGAGCTGTTCAGCCGCGACCTGGACCGTATTCCCGAGCTTCGTGTCGGGATTGCCACTTCCGTCGTCGGACCAGACCTCGACGGTGAGCGGCCCGGTCAGTTCGATTGCCGAGCTGTTCGGGGACCCGTTGTTGTGCCAGAGTCTCAGCAGTCCACCCGTCACAAAACCATCCACCGTCGGCTGAAAGCGAACCGCTATCTTCGGCGTGGAGGCATCCAGATCCAGGCGCCCCATGCCGCCGGTGCCTAAGTCCTGGAAGCTCGTAATCATCTCCCGGTCGACGCTTCCGCCGAGGAAGTCAACGACCGCACCGAGAATGTCCAGTTTCCCGTGTCCAAATTCCGCATTCGGGACCGCTCCGTACGCGTCGGTATACGCATCGGTGTCGGCACTCGAGGTCAGATACGAACGCACGTCGTTGGCCGACAGGGACGTGCCCTGTTGCTTTGCGGCCTGAAGAAGGAGAGCGACCGAGCCGGCAACGACCGGCGCGGACATGCTCGTCCCCTGGGAGAAACGGTGCATGCCGTCCTTATCAAACACACCAAATGCAGGTTGTGACGGCATATCCTGCGAGTAGGCGGACACCATCGCCTGTCCGGGCGCGGTCAGGTCCGGCTTCACAGCCCCGTCTCGGCGAGGGCCGCGACTGCTGAAGCTAGAGATTTCGTTTCGAGCATTATAATTGAAATCATAACCGACGTAACCAGCAGCGTCCCAGTACCATCGATGCGCATGCGAGCCCACGGTGATCGCCCCGGTCGAGGTGCCGGGCGAACCGATGGTGTAATTCGCGTTCCCATTGTCGAACCCGCCGATGACTTCGCTCCCCCATGTCCAACCGTGATACGTAAATGGAGAGGAGCCCGTGTTTTCGACTTCAATCTGCCACTGACCGACGGTTGGCTCAACCTCGTCCGTCGGTGTAACCGAATCGTCTTCGTAGTCGAGCACCTGGATATCAAAGTATCTGTCGCCGTTGTCCGGGCCGATGCCACTTGCCAGAAAAATCCGTCCAGACGGCGTCTCGAAGGAGCCTGACTGCGGTGTCGTTCCCGAAGCTGCTAGTGAAAACGTGTCGGTTCCGTTCGGGGCTGTAACCGTGACCGTGACATCGCCCGCCGTGTCAAACCACTTTTGAATGGCAAAATAGTCATTCGGCGTGCCGTCTTTGGGCGTTCCATCTTGGGTAGCATATTGGGCGATGGTCCACGGCTCGCTGACCGTGTTGCCCGGATCGACGGTTCCCATGACATGCTGCACTGATCCTCCGTTGTTGCCGGCGGAGACGACGACCACCCTGTCGGGCGCCGTACCAGGATCAATGGATCCGTTGCCCGGCGAGCCGTCGGTAAATGCGTCGACAGCGAGATCAAGCGATGCGGTTCCGTCATGAGGCCCCAGATTGGAACCGAGACTCATGTTGACGACGAGCGGCTTATTCTGATCGGTCGCCACCTGTCCGCAATAGCTCATCGCGTCAATCACATTCGCATCGGGAAACGATCCATTTCCGGCTTTCACGACGATAATGTCCGCCTCTGGAGCCATTCCGCGATGCTCAGGTGACGTCTGACTGCCACTCAAAACGAGCGCGTTCCCGCTGCTCGCCACGGTTCCTGCGACGTGCGTGCCGTGCCCATTAGGGTCGGTCTCGCTGACATTACCAGCGTCAATATCGGTCGCGGAATATTCCG
The DNA here is from genome assembly GCF_002554795.1 of Longibacter salinarum. NCBI lineage: Bacteria > Pseudomonadati > Rhodothermota > Rhodothermia > Rhodothermales > Salisaetaceae > Longibacter > Longibacter salinarum. Next base: position 155,397 of record NZ_PDEQ01000009.1, read on the forward strand.
TCCCGTAGTTTAGCGTCGAAAAGTTCGCGCTCCGATCCGACGGTGCCTGCCCGGCGGTGTCGTTTACCTGGTCCCAGATGTACTGGATGCGTGTGTTGCCACTGGCATCCATGAAGTCGCCGTGGTCGAAGTCGATCCCCGAGTCCACGATGCACGTCAGCACACCCTGACCGGAGTAGTTCGTGTTATTTACGGCGCCGCTATTCAGAATTCGCGCACCGACCTCTCGTGCAGCTTCGTCGTTGTGCGTTTTCGAGATCCCACTCGCCCCGATGTGACGGACCGAGGAGATTCCGACGGCGGTCCGGACCTCGTCTGCCGTCAAGCGTGCGGTCACGATGGGTCCGACAGCGGAGTTCACCGTGATCCCCGCGGCGCGGAGAGCGGCGACATCATTCGTACGAATAATCGCCGGGTACCGGACGGTGCCGTCTCCACCTCGGATTGCTGTTTTCTGCAGCAGAAGTGGGAGACCCGCTTCTGCACCGCGTTTGGCCGATGGAGACGCGTCTACCTGAAGCAGTCGTTGGAAGGCTGCATCCACACGCGAATCAGGAGGAGCATCCTGCGCATGAACAGCATCGGGCAGAAAGAGAAGAAGGAGCAGAACGAATAGGAAGCGTAAAGATCGATGCATCACAATGGGCCTGGAGATAGAAAAACAACCAGAACACCCGACAGCATCAACGTGCTGCAGGCGTCTGATCAATACGAAAGGGAATCGGGGTCAGCGCAGTACTCAGCGAGGATGGGGCGTTGAGCGGCCACTCGGCTCGACTCTAGAGACGGAAGAAAGACGTGCGCTCGTTTTAATCTGTTCGATGGTAAGTCGAGCTGTGGCAACGGACCCCATCACACTGTTGAGCGGAATGCCGGCTTCTCGCACGGCCTCCGCATCACTCACCCGAAGCATCACGGCGTAAACGGTTTCGCCTTCTCGTGTAGACGTGTCCAGCCCGGGCAGCGAAGATGGATCCTCTCCCTGCACGAGCTGCTGCAATGGCGGAGCGAGTTTACTCATCTCATCATCAGTTAGCGACGCCCCATTCCCACATGCAGACGCACATAGAAGTAGAGAGAGAACGATCAACATGCCCGAAAACCGGGACGAAAGGAAGGTGCGCATGAGGCAAGGAATACGGTCGCAGGGCCGTGAAGAAATTGAAAACCAAACTATCGGCCTTGCAAAAGAAATGCAACATATTTGTACCACGAGTGTCACGGCGATTTGCCAGTCTTCGAGAACGGGCATCACCGAGATCGTTTATTTGACCACATCATACACGCTGCATGAAGACGATAAGACATCACTCGACGATTGATCACTCGCCAGGCTGATAACCAGATACAGGTCGGACGCAAGAATATTCTCAAGCGATATATTCCGCATCTATTTTATTCGTCCCACCAATGACTGAAATAAAACTGGACGGACCGAGGGGTCCATCGGCAAACGTAGGAAAAGGGATCTCGCGCTTCAATAAACGGTGAACTTCGCGACGAATCTGCACATCCAGCGTCCATGATACACGATCTGCCACCCGGCAAGTGAACATGCCAACACGGCTTCGACCCAGGCTTGACAAATATCACTTTGAGCATATATTTCCCGACAATTGTAAAAACAACTCTTAGGTCCGGGCTCACCGACGCTAATAATTAGAGTCCAAATCGCAGCTCTAGCTTTCATGACCGAAAGCGGCGCTCGCCCGCATCAGGTATGGAACGTCCCCCTGAAGATCATCTACGGGTTCACTTTTCGGGATCGTGGTCTGACAAAGCTCAGAGCCGCCTCTTGCGTGCCGTACGAGCGTTCGACGATCGTCATGGATTGGGCGAGCCGAGCCCACACGTCGGACGTCCCTGGGTTGCGGTCAAACACGACATGGAGGCTCGCACCATTCTGTTTGTCAGCCGGACCGGGATGAAGCGCCCCTTCTCTGGCGCGACCGTGGACGAAATCATTGCACTGCTTCAGTCTGATTCCTTGCCAGGACAACCACTTCTATAGTTCGGCGGCCCTCCCTTCCACGCTCGCAGTCACAAGGCGAGCATGGGCCTGCGTTACCCCGAGATAACTGCCCTACTCGCAGCGGATACGCGACGCGAAGCGTAAACCGAACGGTCGATTTTCTGAATTGGCGCCATCGACCCCTGCATATCTTATCCAGATCGATCTGCTTCTCAGTCTAGACGGTTTCGAGATTTACTCGGCGTACGTCTCTGGGATGTTGCTTCGGAAAGCGCTGCCTGGAGGCCGTTCTTCATTTTCCTCTCTTACAGGCCGACCGCCTCTGGCGACTGTTCTGCTCGGCGAGTTCTTGCCTTCGTGGGATCATTGAGGGCAACCAATTCTCGCCTCCCTGTCCTCAACAGATTCCATATTTGCAACACCGTTGCAATTGCGAATTACACGATGCTGACTTCGTATTACTTTACAGTGACTTGATACTCAAGACACACAAACTTCACAGAATAGCTCCCTATCCCCTCTGCCCCCACTCATGAAATCTGAACTGCCTGTGCTGCAAACAACAGGTAGCCCCGAAGGCTCGCATCAACGTGCCCCCGCTCCGCTCGCCCGTTTTCCCGTCTGAATTCTTCTCATCATGCGATACAAGGTACGACGCCCATTCGTCTGCACGGGCCCATGCACTTCGCCCCCAGCGAGAAAGCCCATCCTGGGCATGCTGGTTCTTCTCCTGATTGTGAGCCTCGGGTTTATCCCTGCAGCGCACGCCCAATTTACCGTCGAAGGTACAGTCACCGATGCAAATAACGGCGACCCGATTCCCGGCGCCAATATTGTCCTCGTCGGGACGAGTATCGGCGTTGCGACCGACCCGCAGGGCGAATTCTCCATCGAGGTGCCAGGCGAGGAAGGAACGCTCCGCGTTTCGTTCGTCGGGTACCAGACGCTCGAACGTGACGTGACTCCCGAAACCGGGCGGGTAGAGATCGCCCTACAACCGGATATCGCCGGATTGGAGGAGGTCGTCGTGACCGGTCTGGCCACGTCTGTGAAACGCCGCAACCTCGCAAACGCCGTGACGAAGATCGACGCGGAAGAGATTGCTGGTCGCGTGGATCCGACGACGGTGGATAACGCGCTGCAGGGCAAAATTCCGGGTGTCAACATTACCGCGCAGAGCGGGGCACCGGGGGGCGGCAACAACGTGCAGCTTCGTGGCATCAGCACGCTGGGCGCCGGCTCCTCCCAGCCGCTCTACATCATTGACGGCGTGTACGTCAACAACAGTCAGATCACGACCGGTCGCTCCACACTCGACGACGCCGGTGGCCCGAGCCAGGATAACGTGTCGAACCGTCTGGCGGACCTGAGTCCCGAGGACATCGAGAGTGTCGAGGTCCTGAAAGGCCCTTCCGCCGCGGCCATTTACGGGCAGCGGGCGAACGCGGGTGTTGTTATCATCCAGACAAAGCGCGGACAGGCCGGCCGTACGAGCGTCAGCTTCTCACAGGACGTAGGCGCCGTCTCGGCACTGAACCTGCTGGGCACCGCCTCCTGGAGCGAAGACAAGATCGCGCTCTTCGAAGAGCCTGGCACGCAAAGCTTCCAGGATGAGATTGCCCGCTTCCGCGAGGGCAATAGCACCGACTACGAGGATGAGGTCTACGGAAACACCGGCCTCACGACGAACACGCAGCTCAGCGTATCCGGTGGGGATGACCAAACCCAATTCTTCGTGTCCGGCAACCTGAAGGATGAAGAGGGCATCATCGAGAACACCGGATTTGTCCGTCGCTCCCTCCGTGCCAACCTCGACCACCGGCTCCACGAGCGGGTGCGCCTGACGTCGCAGTCCAACTACGTGTACACGGACAACGACCGCGGTTTTACAGGAAACCAGAACAGCACCGGCGGCTCGGTCGGATATACGCTTGCCTACGTTCGGAGCTATGCGGATCTGTTCCAGAATGAGGACGGCAGTTTTCCGGACAATCCGTACTTTGCGGAAAACCCGCTGCGCGTGATTGACGGTGCCACCAACAACCAGGAGGTCAGCCGTTTCGTCCAGTCCTTCTCGGCCGAGGCCGATCTAATCCGGAGCAACAGCACATCGCTACGGCTCCGCGGTCAGGGCGGGTTTGACTACCTGAACAGCAACAGCACGGTGTATTTCCCGCCGTTCTTCCAGTTTCAGCAGGCCGGCGCGAACCCCGGCGATGTGATCCGGGGCAAGCAGGACGACTTCAACACCAACCTGCAGGCTGTGCTCGTCTTCAATCAGGCCACTAGTCTCGGCGGTGGGGACCTGAACCTGACGACCCAGACCGGTTTTTCCCGCTTCACGCAGGACACGAATCGCCAACTCGTCCGCGGCCGTGGCCTTCCGCCGGAGCAGACGAACCCGGTCAACGCCAGCGTGCAGGAGATCGTGAATCAACTTCCTAACGATGTCTACAACACCGTCAAGGTACGGGACATTGGCTTCTTCGGGCAGCAGGATGCCAACTGGAGGGATCGCATCATCGGATCTGCGGGCGTTCGCCTCGACCGCTCCACGCTGAACGCCTCCCAGGACGAGTACTACGTCTATCCGAAAGCCTCGCTGGCCGTCAACGTGCACGAGTTTGATATCGGGCTGCCGTCGTTCCTGAGCCAGTTGAAACTGCGCAGCGCGTTCGGACAAACCGGCGGCCTTCCGCAGTACGGCGTAACCTTCGAGTCGCTCGCCAGCCAGAACATTGACGGAAACCTGGCTTCCACCATCGATACCCGCGGTGTCGACCCGACGCTAAAACCCGAACGAGCGGAAGAGTTCGAGTTCGGCACCGACATCAGCGCCTTCGAGAACCGTGTCAGCCTCGAACTGACACACTATCGCAAAACGGTCTCAGACCTGATCCTGGACCGCGAGAATGCGGTCTCTACCGGTATCACCGAGATCGCCGTCAATGCCGGCACGCTTCGCAACGTGGGGTGGGAGGTCGGCCTGACGCTTGCCCCGATACAAACGGAGCGCTTCGCCTGGACGTCGCGCAATCTGTTCTGGGCGAACACCTCCGAGATCACGGAGCTGAACATTGACCGATTCACGACGGGCGGCTTCGGCGCAGCCCTCGGGACGTACCTGATCCAGGAGGGGTACTCGCCAACAACCATCGTCGGCACGCCGGCGCTTGATGATGGCGACACACCCTTCACCGTGTACGGGGACGCGCAGCCCGACTTCCAGATGTCGTTCTCGAACCAGTTCACGCTCTTCCGCGACTTCGAACTCGGTTTCCTCTTTCACTGGAAGAAAGGCGGGGAAAACATCAACCTGACACGATTCCTCACGGACAGCGGCGGCACCACGTCCGACTGGAACGAAGACCACGACAACGACGGGGTCCCCAACGGACGCGACCGTGCCGACATGTTCGGCCCCGGCGCAGCACAGTTCATCGAGGGGTCGTCGTACGTAAAGCTCCGCGAAGCGTCGCTGTACTACAACATCCCGTCCTCCTTTCTCGAGAGAACCTTTGGCAACGTCCTCAGCCGGGCCCGGGTGGGCGTATCCGGAAACAACCTGCTGTTGTTCTCGGACTACTCCAGCTACGATCCGGAGGTCTCGGTCTTCGGAACGCAGGCTATCGCGCAGTCCGTGGAGGTATCGCCGTACCCGAGCTCACGGCGCATCACCTTCCACCTGCGTCTGACCTACTGATCCCGTTCCCGCCCGCGCAGAGGCCGGCGGCCGCGTGCCGCCGCCTCGCCCGGGCCGAGACGCCCACATTCCCGACCGTTGCCTCGACCGATTTGTAGATTATGACTCGATACCGTCTTCCCATACTGATTCTCGCCGTCGCTCTGCTTCTGCCGGCGTGCGACTTCTTCGACCCCGACGAGGTCACCGATGCCGATAGTCCGTCCGTGGACGCCGTTCAGGAAAACGCCACGCAGGCGCAGTTGCAAGACCTGGTGGCAGGTCTGGAATTCCAGCACCGCGCCTACACCGATGGCAACGCCGACCTGACGCAGCTCTTCGGTTCGTTCGGCCGAGAGGTGTACGCCGCCTATGCCTCCGACCCGCGCTTCATCACGAACTGGCTCGGCTTCGACGGCACGACGCCGGATCCTGAGTTCTTTGTCGACGGCTCCGCCTACGACACGCCGTATGAGGCGATCAAGCAGGCCAACACATTAATCAACTCCGTCAACGCGACCGACGCTGTCAATGAGCAACAAGCCGCGGGCTACATCGGCTTTGCGCAAACCATTCAAGGCTTCCAGTATCTGATTCCCCTCCAGGGGCAGTACCGAAACCCGGACGGCTCCATTCGGATCGACGTCAACGACCCGCTGAATCCGGGACCGTTCCTACCGTATGACGACGCTCTCGCGGAAATTCGAACCATCCTCGACGAGGGCAATAACAATCTGGACGCTGCGGGCGACACCTTCAACTTCACACTCACGTCGGGCTTCACCGGCTTCAGTACACCGGAGGGCATGCAAGAGGTCAACCGCGCGATCGCCGCCCGGGCCGCCATCTACGCCGAAGACTGGCAGGGGGCCCTCGACGCGCTCGATGACTCTTTTCTGTCGCTCACAGAAGGGGAGGCCAGCATGAATGCCGGCGTCTACCATCCCTTCGGCAATCCGCCGGATCTTTTTAACCCGCTCTTTTACCCGCGTGATGCCAACACCAATCAGATCTTGATGGTGCACCCGTCGATGATCGACGATGCTCTTCCGGGCGATGAGCGCGTGGCCAATAAGTTCTTCGAGCGGACCGATCCGATCGTCAACCCAAATCTTGGCAGCGTCGAGCTGTTCTACCAGGACAACCGGTATGAGACCCAAACCTCGCCGGTGCCCTTCATCCGAAACGAGGAGTTGATCCTGATCTACGCCGAGGCGAACGCACAGCTCGACCAGCCGACGGAGGCCGTCGATGCGATCGATATCATCCGCGAGACGTGGGGACTCAGTCCTTACTCCGGTCCGACCGACCGCGATTCGCTGATCGACGAGATCCTCTTCCAGCGGCGCTACTCGCTCTGGGCCGAGGGCGGCCACCGCTGGATCGACGCACGGCGTTACGACCGACTCGACGAGATCCCGACGGATATCGACGGCGGCCAGGTCTTCGAACGCCTCGTCCGACCGCTCAGCGAATCCTCCTGATGTATCCGACAAGGGATCGAACTCCAACACATGATGCTCAAACCAAGAAGAGGTGCGCCGTTCGCGGCGTGCCTCTTTTTTGTGTTTGGGGTTTAGGTGTTCGGGTACTCGCTACCGGACCGTTTTAATTTCAAACCGGACGGTCTCCGTATGTCATTGAGAAACGGACCTCGTGCGTCTCATACACGAGGTGTGAAGGTCAATGACGCCGCAGGCTCACACGCCCATACCCACATACTCCCGTGCATTTCGGAGCCGCCGCGCCGGGAATGCTGAAGTGACCCACGCTTTAATGAAAGTGTCCAGTAGCTAGGTTTGGGTGTTCAGGTGTTTGGGTGTTTGCGGCACGGCTCGCAACACCTCGAAACGTCCATACCTCCAGCCACACCTCAATCGGGTCGCTACCCGTGACGACAACCGTGACGAAAAGCGACCGGGCTCGGCTTTCACCGGCAATCGTCACGCGGCCTGATGGTCGTTGCGACGCAGGCGAAGGACGGCGAACACCCCACCGGCTGCGGCAAGCAGAACCAGACCTCCATCGACAGGTACGGGATCGGGATTGTCCATCCCCCCATATCCATCGTCGTCGCACCACGGCGGCGGATTGGGATTTCTGCATGGCCGCCGGTTGCCGTTACCCGGGCCGCGTCCATTACCGCCCTTGGAGTAGGAGCCATGGTGGGAAGGAGAAGCCCAGTCAGGCAACGACTCTGCGGCCGACCGGCCTTCGGTTGAAGGCGAAGAGACCCTCTGGAACGTCGAGGAGGTCGAGGGCGATGGGCCGGCGTACGGTTGAGCGTACGACGTGCCTACTGTGGCACCGATCAGTAACGTGAACAGAACCGGGAAGGCGAGCCGCTGAATGCAAGAAGCGTATGTCATCGAAGGCGTCGGGGAAACTGGGGACCGCGATTGTTCGACGCTTAGCATCGGACATCCATCGCCTGTTTGTTGCGCCGATTCGACGAGTGCCCGTTATCCTTCGACGAATGATTTTCCCGCTCGGACCGTCGCCTGCAGCCCGCCCCGGCGACGCACACCGGACCCTGCTGTTGAAACCACATGCTCGCACATTTACAGGCAGATGTTCAGTGCAGAAACACCCGGCGTCGCTGAAGGTGAGATCTCCGGCGTGTCAAAGCACGATGACGGAGGAGCCCACGCAGCCGCTTGAGACACCGACAATTGCGTGCGAGACGCAACGGACGTCTTCCACATACGAATTGTATAGACATGTGATATGCACGACCCCTTCGATGACGATATACTTCAGGCTCATGTGGATGACGTCTGGGCGACGAATGGACCTCTTGCTCTCGAAGCCGCCGATGATCCTTTCGAACGGCTTGTGACCTCGATCGTAAACCAGCAACTCTCGGTAGCCTCCGCACGCACGATCCGGAACCGCCTGTTCGAAACCTGCGATATCACTCCTCAGGCACTTCTCCAAGCGGAGCCCGAGCGTCTGCGAAACTGTGGACTCTCTCGACAGAAGACCGAGTACGTCCGTAACGTCGCGGAAGCCTTCCTTCAGCACGAATGGACCCGCGCCTCCTTCGCAGATCTGAATGACGAAATGGTCATCGACGCACTCACCGACATCCGCGGCGTGGGCATCTGGACGGCCAAGATGTTTTTGATGTTCGCCCTGGGCCGGCCGGACGTATTCCCTGTCGAAGACCTGGGCATTCGCAACGGCATGACAACCCTCTATGGCGAGTCCGACCGGTCCCGCATGCGTGAGATCGCCGATTCGTGGCGCCCGCGGCGGAGTCTGGCGAGCCTCTACCTGTGGCGTGCGGCGGGCTGATCTCGTCCCGCCTCTCCGACCGACGCGGTTGTCATTGCCGCACCGGTCGCGTTTCTTCAGGAGGCGCCCCACAGTCAACCGGCCTGCGCAGCACCACGACGCCAGCCCGCTGCGTAAGGGCGCATCGCGATGCTTGTGCGGGCGCATTGCGATGCGCCCTACGTGAACGAGACCGACTCGCTTTTTCCTGCAACGTCAGCCTATGAGTGTACTTTCTGCTCACCAGCTCTCCCGGTCCGTGGACGGGGAGACGCTCGTCGATGACGTCGACTTTGAGGTCGAAGCCGGCGACGTGTTCGTCATTTTCGGCCCGTCCGGTGCCGGCAAGTCCAGCTTGCTCCGCCTGCTCAACCGCCTCGACGAACCCACCGGCGGCACCGTCCACCTGCAGGGCGAGGACTACCGCCAGATTCCACCGCAGACGCTCCGCAAGCGCGTCGGCATGGTGCCGCAGCAGCCCACGCTGATCGACGGCTCGGTGGCCGAGAACGTGGCGTGGGGGTCGCGCCTCCGCGGCGAGCCGGTCGACGAGGAGCGCGTGGCGGATCTGCTCAAGCGGCTCGGCCTCGCCGGATTTGCCGACCGCGACGCTGAAGATTTGTCGGGCGGCGAAGCCCAGCGTGTCGCGATCGCCCGGACGCTCTACAACGAACCGGAGGTCGTGCTTCTGGACGAGCCCGCATCCAGCCTCGACGCGGAAGCGGCCCGTCAGGTCGAGTCCCTCCTCGCCGACGTGATGCGCGACCTGTCGATCACGGCCGTCCTTGTCACACACGACACCGACCGCGCCCGGCGCCTCGGCACGCGCGGAATTCGGCTCGACAACGGCCGTGTCCAGGCTTCCGGCCCCCTCGACGACATTCTCGATACCTGAGCTGCCCATGGATCTCTCTTCTACGTTTGCCGATGTCTGGACGAGAGCCCAGGAGCCGGTCGTCATGGACGGCCTCCTACAGGTTGCAGCCGCAACCGTGCTCGCCACCGTTGTCGTCGGACTCTCACGCTGGCGCAAGCTTCAGCTCGAAACCGAACTCGCGACCGCCTTCGTTCGCGGCTTCGTGCAGATCGTCGCGATGGGTTTGCTGATCGGCGTGCTGCTGACGGTCCCGCTCGCGTGGAGCGGGGTCATTCTGATCGGCATGGTCGCGGGCGCTACGTGGATCTCGCGCCAGCGTGGCGAGGGCTTACCCGGCGTGACGCGGATCTCACTACTCGCGATCGGCGTCGGAGCGGGCATCGTGATCGTGCTGATGACCTGGGCGGGCGCGATCGAAGCCACCGTCCGCAGCCTCGTCCCGGTAGGCAGCATGGTGATCGCCAACGCGATGAAGATCAACGGCCTTGCGCTCGACCGCTTCAAGGAGGAAATCGACAGCAATCGCGACGTGATTGAGGTTGGCCTGTCGCTCGGAGCGCCGCCGCAGGCCGTGCTGGCCGAACGAGTGCGCGACAGCGTCCGCGCGTCGCTGATCCCGGTCGTCGACTCGCTCAAGAGCCTGGGCTGGGTCTGGATTCCGGGCATCATGGCGGGAATGATTTTGGCCGGAGAAAACCCGATCTACGCCGCGCTCTACCAGTTTGTCATCATGGCGATGATCTTCGCTGCGGGCGGGCTCACCAGCGTGATAAGCAGCCTCCTCCTCAGCCGGGAGGTGATCACCGAGGCAGAGCAACTGCAGAAGATCGACGCGTAACTGGGCGAATCGCAACACATGGCCATTCGCCACGATCCGCGCTCTGTCACACGGATGTTATTTCACCAGGAGCGCCCGAACGCGATGCAGAGCCGCTGATTGGACCGAAGGAATCCAACGTCGAAGGAGCGCTCACTTGACACCGTCTAAACCTAGCACCGATATGGATTTGCAGATTGAAGGCAAAACCGCATTCATCTCCGGATCAACCGCCGGAATCGGATGGGCCACGGCTCGACAGCTGGCGGAGGAGGGCGCCACGGTCATTATTAACGGACGCACCGCCGACCGCGTAGATGCTGCCGTCGAACGCATCACGGATGCTGTGGCAGGAGCGACGGTGCGCGGTGTGGCCGCGGACCTTGGCACGGCGGACGGGGTCGAAAAAGTGACGGACGCCGAACCCGATATCGACATCCTGGTGAACAACGTCGGCATCTTCGAACCATCGGACTTTGCAGACACCGACGACGAGGCGTGGATGAAGCATTTCGAGGTGAACGTGATGAGCGGCGTTCGACTCACCCGGCATTACCTTCCCGGAATGAAGAAGCGCGGCTGGGGTCGCGTCGTGTTCGTCTCCAGCGAGTCCGGCGTGCAGATTCCGGAGGAGATGATCCATTACGGTGTGACGAAGACCGCGCAGATCGGTCTCGCACGCGGCATCGCGGAAACAACGAAAGGAGCGGGCAACGTGACCGTCAATAGCGTCCTTCCGGGCCCGACGGCATCGGAGGGTGTCGGCGACTTCGTCGAGCGCCTGGCGGAAGAGCAAGGCTTGACCGCCGAGGAGATCGAGGAGCAGTTCTTCAACGAAGCCCGGCCCACCTCTCTGCTGCAGCGGTTCGAAGAGCCCGAAGAAATCGCGTCAATGATCGCGTACGTCTGCAGCGAAAACGCCTCCGCAACAAACGGTGCGGCCCTCCGCGTGGATGGAGGCGTGGTGCGCTCCGCCTTTTAACCAGATGCCCCATGAGCGACCGAGCCAGGTCGGACTCCCAACGTGCCGTCGTGCGTCCAGCTCCAACAGGAACCTCGTTCGTGCCTGGAAGTGCGTCCGAACCATCCTCGCACCTCACCTCCCCCGTTTTTATGCGCGTTCTCCTGGTAGAAGACGACGATCAGATCGCCCAGTTCGTCCAACAGGGACTGGAGGAAGCCGGTTACGTGGTCGACCGCACGGGAGATGGTGAAGAGGGCTTCCGGATGGGTCTCAACGAAGACTATGATGCCGCCATCGTCGACCTGATGCTGCCGTCGCGCGATGGGTTGAGCCTGATCCAGGGCCTTCGTCAGCGAGGCGATAGTACGCCGGTCCTGATCCTCAGCGCCAAGCGGTCCGTGGATGAGCGCGTGGAAGGATTGCAGGTCGGCGGAGACGACTACCTGACGAAACCGTTCGCCTTCGCCGAACTTCTGGCGCGGGTTCAAGCCCTCGTCCGACGCAACACGGGCTCCGTGGACTCCTCAACTCTCTCTGCCGGCCCCATCGAACTCGACCGCATGTCGCGAACGGTGACACGGGCCGGGGAAGAACTCGACCTCCAACCGCGGGAGTTTTCCCTGCTCGAATACCTCGTCCGCAACCAGGGAAAGGTGGTGTCGAAAACCATGATCCTGGAGCACGTCTGGGACTTCAACTTTACCCCGCAGACGAACGTCGTGGAGGTACTCGTTCACCGTCTGAGAAGCAAGGTCGACGACGGCTTCGAACCCAAACTCATTCACACGGTCCGCGGCTCCGGATATGTTCTCCGCACTCCTTGACCGGCTCTCGGATCGATGGCGCGCCCACACACTGGGCGTGCGACTGGTCGCCGGCTATGCGCTCATCTTCATCGTGAGCGTCGCTGTCCTTGCCGGACTCACGTACGGACTGCTGCTGTTTTTCCTCCAGCAGCCAGATCGCGGCTTCATCGAAGAGCAGGCCGACGAACTCGTTGAGGCGTATCGAGCGGGAGGGGTCCAGCAGCTACGAGTGACTCTGAACGATCGTACCGGGGATGAACGCCAGCAGGAATTGCTCGTCCGACTCGCAGACGCCAGTGGCCGAACGCTTTTCTTGTATAACCCGGACGACTGGCTTCGCGAGGACATCGTCCCTCTAACCCAGCATCCACCCCCGGACAACCGCGACTGGATCCCGCTCGGCGCCGCCCGTGATGGCGACCCACTCGCTGCACTCGCCGTTCGCGTAGCACCGGACCGTGTGCTACAAGTCGGCATTGACGCGGACGTGCGCGCAGATGTGCTGCAGTCGATGCAATCCGCCTTTCTCGCGATCCTTTTGCCCGTCATCCTGATCGCTCTTCTCGGCGGGACGATCCTGGCCTATCGCGCCCTTCGCCCCGTCCGCCGGCTGGTCCAGACCTTCCATACCGTCATCGAAACCGGCGACGTGCAGACGCGCGCCCCGGCCGACGAAGCAGCGGGCGAATTCGCAACGCTCGTCTACCTGTTCAACCAGATGCTGGACCGCATCGAGCGACTCGTCCGCGGAATGCGCGACACGCTCGACAATGTGGCCCACGACCTCCGCACCCCGATGACGCGGCTGCGCGCCCAGGCAGAGCTCTCACTTCAACAGGAGAAGGACCCGGAGGCTCTGCGGGAGGCCCTTGCCGACCTGGTCGACACATCGGATGTCGTGCTCGAAATGCTCGATGGCATCATGGACGTCGCCGAGGCCGAAGCCGACACACTGAGTCTTGCCACCGAATCCGTGGCCGTGCTGGATCTCGTCCGGGACGTGGCGGATGCGTACCAGATGGTCGCGGAAGAAAAAGGCGTTGCGCTCCACGTCGACGTTCCCGCCAACCTCACGGTGCATGTCGATCCGGGCCGGACCCGTCAGATCCTCGCCAACCTTCTCGACAACGCCGTCAAGTACACACCGGAAGGCGGTTCCGTATCGGTGACGGCAGAGCAAACGTCGTTTCCCGAGCGAGCCGAAGCGGCGGCATGCATCACCATCCGCGACACCGGAATCGGCATCCCGGAAAAGGACCTGCCACGAATCTGGGACCGACTGTATCGCGGGGACCGGAGCCGGTCGGAGAAAGGCCTCGGGCTGGGGCTCAGCCTCGTCCGTGCCATAGCTCACGCACACGACGGCCGCGTCACGGTCGACAGCACCCCGGGCGAAGGCTCCACATTTCGCGTCTATCTGCCCGTCGAGTCATGAGGTGGACATCGAATTCGAAATGTGAAGGGCGAAATGCGAAGTGTTTCGGTCCAGGTCCCTCGCTTCACGTCCACACGTTCACACATCCATACTTCCACACCTCGACACCTACCGTGCCTTCCTTACAAATTTGTAAGCTCGCCGTAAGCGAGTGGTAAGGATCAAATGGTATACGGGAGTGAATTATCGGACGAAGCGCGCCACTTGCATCGGCCGCTCCGGCAACACTCCGCTTCTCGCATCCCGAATAGCCATGAAAAACATATCTCTTCGCTCTCACTTCAGCGCAATTACGTCGCTCGTTGGCCTGCTGGTTGCACTTCTCATCCTCCCAGGTTCCGTTCTCGCTCAATACACCGGACCTGGCGCCAGCCCGTCGCCCTCGACTGTCGCGCAGGTTCTTGAAGACCCGCAAGACGATCAGCAGGTGACGCTCCGCGGGACCATCCTCGAACAACTGAGCACCGAAAAGTACATGTTCAGCGACGAGACGGGTCAGATCCGCATTGAGATCGAGAGCGACGACTTTCCCAAACATGAGATTGGAGCCGATACGCGGATCGAAATCTCCGGAGAGGTCGAAAACTCCTTTATGCGCCGACCCGAGATCGATGTCGAAAACATCACGATCTTACCGAAAAACGATCAGAACGGTTCAACCTCGTAGCATGTAACCGCAAGTACGAGATGTCCTTCTGACAATCCCCTACGCCATGTCCATCGAGCAGGTAGGTGCCATTCCATTTCGCCGCGTTGCCGATCGCGTGGAGTTTCTGATTATCACCACGCGGACGAGCGGTCGATGGATTTGCCCAAAGGGAAACATCGAGCCTGAACACGGAAAGCCAGGATCAGCGTGCCTGGAAGCTCTTGAGGAAGCCGGTGTGGAAGGCACACTCGTCCAGCCGGAGCTTGGCACCTACCGGCATAGTGGGGAAACGACCATTCGAATGTGGCTCCTACACGTGGAGCAGATCCACGACGAATGGCCGGAAGATCACGAGCGACAGCGGCAGTGGTTAACCGCCTCGGATGCGCTGTCAACGGTCGACGAACCCGGACTCGCAGAATTGATGGAAACGGCCACTTCTCGCCTCAACAGTGATTAATCGGAACGAGGCTCACGCTCTTGCCCCTCGTTCCTCGACTGCCCGTCTTGTCTTATGAAACCTCTCTCCGAAGCTTCGAAGACCACTCCTTCCCCTCAGGATCAGCTTCTTCGCTTCCTTCTGCTCGCTCTCGTCCTGGTGATGTTCTTCACCAGCCTTGAGCTCATGGGCGACTCGTTCAAGCTGATGGGCGGTGGGTTAGCCGAGTCGCTGCTGAAGATGACGTCGAACCCGTTTGTGGGGCTCTTTATCGGGATTCTGGCGACCTCGCTGGTGCAGTCCTCATCGACGACCACCACGCTCACGGTCTCGCTCGTCGCAGCCGGTGCCCTCGACATCGCCGGCGCTATCCCGATCGTGATGGGCGCTAACATCGGCACGAGCGTCACCAACACGATTGTCTCCCTCGGGTCGGTGACACGCAAGGAGGAGTTTCGGCGGGCGATGGCAGGCGCCACGGTGCAGGACTTTTTCAACTTCCTCGCCGTCGCCGTCCTGTTTCCTCTCGAACTGATGTTTCAGGTCGTCTCGACGCCGGCCGCCTACTTCACGGAGTCGTTGACCAATCTCGGTGGCACACAGCTGCTCAGCCCCGTGAAGCAAATCACCGAACCCATCGCAGGCTTCCTCATCGCCGCGACCGGCGAAAGTGGCATCCTGGTTCTGCTCGCTGGTCTTGGGCTGCTGTTTCTCTCATTGCGGTTCCTCGTCAAACTTCTGAAGAGCCTGGTCCTCGGCCGCTCGGAGCGGATGCTCCATGACTACATCTTCGGCCACCCGGTGGTGTCGATGCTCTTCGGCGTGGGACTCACCTTCCTCGTGCAAAGCTCCTCGATCACCACGTCGCTCACCGTCCCGCTCGTCGGCGCCGGCATCCTCACCGTCACGCAGATCTACCCGTTCGTTCTCGGCGCCAATGTGGGCACCACGATGACGGCGATTCTGGCGGCCCTGGTGCTATCGTCGTCCGGCGCGCCGGGAAGCGTGGAGGCGCTCCAGGGCATTGCAGCTGTGAAAGTCGCGCTGGCCCACCTCTTCTTCAACGTCTACGGCATCGCCCTCTTCCTCCCGATCGACCAGCTCCGACGGATTCCCATCCGACTGGCAGAGAAACTGGGCGACTGGGCGGTTACCAACCGGGCTTACGCCATCGGCTACATCGCCGCCGTGTTCTTCGCGATCCCACTGCTCACGATCCTCTCGACCCGCAACCTTGAGATGTCGTACGATCCGCCGAAACCCGAACGGCTAGAGCAAATGGCCCCGGCGTCCGCGCCCACGTCTGAGGTCGAGGCCGAACGGTTGACGCCGGTGAAAGGGTAGGAGACGATGGTCGATTGTGGATTCCGGGTTGTGGATTGGAGCATTGAGGGAACGCTTCGGCCAGCGACTCAAGCCGAGACGTAATCCAGTCAACTAGTTGCGATCAACGAACGACGGTTCAGCCGTTGATTCGTTGCACGTTAGACCGCTCAGACGTTGTCGATTGGGGATTTAGGGATTTAGAAGCTGTTTGGCGGACTGTCTCGGGCCTGCGACTTCGTGGATCTTGCCCTGTGGAGCTACTTCGCTCGCCAGGTAGTTCCACTACATGACTCGCTTGAGCGCTCCACGCGGGCTTCGCCCACTGTGTCTCGGCTATCGATCCATCCGCCAAACAGCTTCTTAGGATTGTGCACTCCATGCGATCCGTGCTGCTACTCCCAGCGGGATCAATCCTACCGACCTCTAACAACCCGCGACAAACCCCTCCACACTGCGGCGTTGATTCGTTGTGGATTGGAGCATGATCGAACAATCCAGTTGAATCCTACGACCAGATATAATCCAATCAGAACCTATCTTCCGTTGAAGCGCTCTGCGCTTCCTCATTAAAATGCGAGCCCGCTCGTTCCGTGCATTACGGTCGCTGCCGATTTAGACGTAATTATTCAGAATCAGGAATCATTCTCTCCGAGCGCTGTCACCACCGCACCCGACTCCCATCCAATTAACAATTAACGACCCACAATCTACTCCCCAAAAGCGTTCGCCTGCTCCAGCATCTCTAAGAGTCGCGCGACGACCTGCGAGTCATCCTGCTGCCGATAGGCAACGCCCAGGTTCAGCGGGATCTCGGGTTCGGTGATCACGGCGTAGCGGACGCCGGGGCGCTGAATCTGGAGGTTCGAGTGATGAGCGATGGACACGCCCAGTCCCGCCTCCACCAGACCCAGGAAGCTCTCCCCGCCCCGGATCTCTTGAACGATGCGCGGGGCGAATCCCACGTCGTGACACGCCCGAACATACGCGTCGAAAATCCTCGGGGCGACGTCCCGCGCCCACATCACGTGTGGCTCGGCTTCCATTTCGCGAAGAGCAACCGTGTCCCGCCCGGCAAGGCGATGCGTCTCTGGTAGAACGGCGATCATCGGGGCCACGTGGAGGGACCGGACGCGGAGCCCGCGCTCGTCGATCGGTAAGAATAGAAAGCCGACATCCGATTGCTCTTCGCGGAGGGAGCGGATCTGCGTGTGCGTGTCGACCTCCGTAAGATCCATCTTTACGTCTGGAACGGCCTTCCGGAACGACTGGATCAGGTTCGGCAGACCACTCCGCATGGCCGTGGCCTCGTACGTGAGCCGCAGCAACCCCGCGCGCCCGTCGCGAGCGGCACGGGCGATCGACTCCGCCTGACGCGCCTCCCGAAGCACCTCCTCCGCGTAGGGCAGAAACGTCTCGCCTGCCTCCGTCAACGCCACGTGCTGGCGCGAGCGATCCACGAGCTGTACGTCCAGTTCATCTTCCAGCGCCTGGATCTGCTGACTCAGCGTCGACTGCGCGACAAAAACCGATTCCGCCGCCCGTCTAAAATTCAGTTCCCGTGCGAGCGCCGTAAAGTACCGCAGATGACGAAGCTCCATAGATGGTGAGGTGAGAGATGTGGGGTGTGGGGGGTGGGGTGCGAGGTGATCGGTTTAATCGATCACGCGGATCGAAAAACTCCATGAAACGGGATGTGCCGACGCTTCCGTACATACAGAGTAGCAAGCAACACACTCCTATGCACGCTGACAACTTGCTTCGAACACGCATCCCCGAGAATACGACCTACGATCGATGACCCTCCTTTCTGCCGCCCTGCTCCTCTTTTTGGTGATGGATCCATTCGGCAACGTGCCGATTTTTCTGTCCGTACTTCGGTCCGTTGACGAAGACCGGCGGCGGAAAGTTATTGCCCGAGAACTGTTGATCGCCCTCGTCTTTCTCATCGCCTTTCTCTTCGGCGGACGCTACCTGCTGAACGCGATCGGCATCTCAGAGTCCACGCTCACCGTCGCGGGCGGCGTGATCCTTTTCCTGATCGCCCTGCGCATGATTTTCCCCTCGCCCGGCGGTGTATTTGCTGCGGACGCCGAGGAAGCTGAAGATGCCGCGGGCGAACCGCTTCTCGTCCCGCTCGCCGTACCGCTCATCGCCGGTCCCTCCGCGATGGCGTCCGTCTTGTTCATTATGAGCAGCAACCCGGCGCGCTGGCTGGAGTGGCTGTCCGCTCTCGGACTGGCATGGGGCGCGACCGGCGCCGTGCTCCTTCTCGCGCCGAACCTCGCCCGCCTCATGGGCCATCGCGGCCTCATCGCAACCGAGCGCCTCATGGGCATGGTTCTGACCGCGATCGCATCAAAGATGGTTCTGACCGGCATCGCAGAATTTTTCGGTCTATCCTGACCCCAACGGCACTCCGCGAAACGAACCGATAGCTTTTCCGACGGCCCGCCTCCTCAACGGAGCGCGGGTCGTTTTGCTATCAACGCTCGACCCCCGGTCGCCTGCTCATCTCGCTCACGGCGGCGTTTTCCACTCGTGCTGACGCTAGGAGAACGAGCGATCTGCAACCATCTTTTTCCGCGTTTGCCATCCTCGCGGCTAAGCGCTTCTTTCCTTGACTACGTACCCTTCTTCCTTGATCTAGCGTCCCGACCCCAGCATGCCTGATCCCCTGATCATCGGCGTCGACCTCGGTGCAACCAACATCGAGTCGGCCGCTGTTCGCGGAGGTGACATCCTCGCCTCGGATAAGAAAAAAACGCGACCTGAGAAAGGTGTTGACGCGGTCATCGAGCGCATTGCCAAGACGGTGCGCAACACGATCGATGACATGGATGCGAGCAAAGACGATTTCGAGGCACTCTGCATCGGTGCCCCAGGGGCCGTCGACATTGAGGCAGGCGTCATCAAGTCGGCCCCTAACCTGGGCTGGACGAACGTCCCACTCGGGGACCTGCTGGAAGAGGAGCTCGAGATGCCCGTCCTCGTCGACAACGACGTCAACATCGGCGTGCTCGGTGAGCACGTCTACGGTGCCGGTAAGGGCACGCTCGACATGATCGGTATTTTCGTCGGGACGGGCATCGGCGGT
Organism: Longibacter salinarum; assembly: GCF_002554795.1. Taxonomy (NCBI): domain Bacteria; kingdom Pseudomonadati; phylum Rhodothermota; class Rhodothermia; order Rhodothermales; family Salisaetaceae; genus Longibacter; species Longibacter salinarum. The sequence goes on from NZ_PDEQ01000009.1 coordinate 174,734, forward strand.
GGACTCGTGCTGAACGGCACCCCGCATTATGGATGGCGCGGCGTCGCGGGCGAGGTCGGCCACGTCGTCGTGAAGCCAAACGGACGCCAGTGCGGATGTGGACGCTATGGCTGCGTCGAGGCCTACGCGAGCAAGACGGCGATGGAGGCAATCATCCGCGAGGAGATGGAGAAAGGCCGCTCGACGGAGGTCTTCGAGATCATGGAGAAGAAGGGCAAGCAGAAGCTCACCAGCAGCGTCATTGAGGCCTCGCTGGAAGCGGGCGACCTGCTGATGGAGGAAGCCATCCAGAACGCGCAATACTACCTTGGACTCCTAACGGCCAACCTCGTCAACGTGCTGGACCCGGAGGTCGTCGTCTTCGGCGGAGGCGTCGTGGAGCGCCTCGGTCAGGACTTCATCGACCCCATCGGACGAACGGCCCGGCAGCACTACCTGCAGCGCGAGGGGGCGGAGAAAATCCGCCTCGTCCCGGCCGCCCTTGGCGACGATGCCGGCCCCATCGGCGCGGGCGTCGTCGCACGCCGCCGCCTGCAGTCCGCGATATAGGGATGGGACTGGGGATTGTAGATGGTGAATTGTGGATTGGAGAAAATACGGTCGTATGGAGGTACCCCGTGGCCAAAGCGCCCACGTCAAGGAAACCGAGACCCGATCGGGCAAACACGGTGACACAAGCCGCGGACCATCCCGAAACCGCCGGCATGATGCAGCACTCCCACTCCCCTCTCACCCGCTCACACTCTCCCTCTCGCCCGCCCGCAGCACCCCGATCAGGACCGGCGGTTATCCCGGTGCCGAGCGAAACGCATCGCCCATCCCCCGCACCTCACATCTCGTACCTCATCCCCCAGTTGCCGTATCCAGCGCTCGGACGAACGCCTCCACCGGCTGGGCCCCCGACACCGCATACCGTTCGTCGAACACGTGAAACGGAACTCCCGTGACGCCGCGCTGGCGAGCCAGATCTTGTGCACGGACGACCTCCTGCTTCCAGTCTTCGCTCTGTAGCATCTCCCGAGCCGCATCCGGATCGAGTCCGGCGTCGGCGGCACACCGAGCGAGCACGTTGCGATCACTCACGTTCTTGCCATCGGCGAAGTAGGCTGCGTAGAGCCGCTCCGACATTTCCACGCCAGCACTCTGCCCTTCGGCCCAAAGCACGAGCCGGTGGGCATCTGCCGTGTTCGGCGCAACCTCCATCGAGTCGAAGTTGAAGACGAGTCCGTCCTCCGAGCCGACGGCCTTCACGCGCTCGAACATCTGCTGCGCCTTGTCCCAGCCCCCGAATTTCTCCTGGGCAAACTCCCGCCACGGTCGCCCTTCCGCCGGCATCCCCGGCTGCAACTGAAACGGTCGCCAGCGCAACACGACGTCGAGCTCCGGTCGCTTTTCTAACGCCTGCTCCAGTCGTTGATGTCCGATGTAGCACCAGGGGCACGCGATATCGGCGTGAACGTCAATGATCAGGGGCGGGGTCGCGTCGTCGGCCATGAAGGCAAAAAACGGTTTGGATGGGTGGGCTCACACGCCTACGGGTCGAAGCGGAATGCGCTCCCGAAGGTGAGGTTCGGCAGATACGGAAAGGGAAAGCGGGGAAAGAGAGAGCGGGAGAAAGGGAGAGGACGAGGAAAGTGTTTGCCCTCAAGCGACGAATCACGGAAACAACCCAGGCTGCTTGGCAGGAATGGATGGCGAGCGTCAGGTTGGGTCATGCCGGAAGAATCCACGGACGTTGCGAGGCGGACACTGAGCTGCCGCAAGGTGCAGTACGGATCTCGCTGAATCGGCCGCATCAATTGAAAAGCGCCACCCGGCGAGACCCCGTTTGGGTTCACCCGGCGGCGCTATCTTTATTTCCGCAGAGTAGAAAAGACGACACTCGCTACCGCACGACCGTCAACTTCTGCGTGCGCACCTGCCCGCCTGCCTCCAGACGAAGGAAGTACATTCCGGAGGCGAGTCCATCGAGACGCATCCGCACCTCGTTTCGTCCGCGGGCCGAGCCAATGCGAACATCGCGCACCTGTCGGCCGAGCACGTCGTAGAGCATGAGCCGAACGTCCGTGGAGCGGTCGACCGATTCTGGAACGGCATACTGAACTGTGGTCGCTGTCCGCGCCGGGTTCGGGAATGTCGCCAGCAGCTCCAGTCGCGTCACGCCGGAGCGATCGATCCGGATCTCGTCAGACAGGCTGCTTGCGCCATCCACGTCGACCTGCTGCAGGCGATACACCACCTCGTCCGCTACGTACGGCAGGTCCCGGTCGAGGAAGCGGTAGTCCTGCGCTTCTGTGGTCGTACCGGCACCGCTCACCGTCCCGACGGTCTGCCAGGTCCCGCTTTGCTTCGCTGCATCTCCGGCTCGACGCTGCACCTCGAAGCGATCGTTGTTCGTCTCGCTCAGCGTCTGCCAGGAAAGCTCAATGCCGTCGCCAGATGGGGCCGCCGTGAAGGAGGCAAGATCGACCGGCAGCGGCTCACCGAGTTTCAGGATTTGCCCGAAGATCTCGTGCTCGCCCTCGACCAGCGTGCTTCCGCTCGTGTCGCCACTCCAGACCACGAGGTACGAATTCGACGGACCGGCGGCAATCGCTGTCGTCACTGCGCCGTAGTTGGACGTTCCATCACTGAGAGACGTGATGAGCGCATCATCGTCGCCGCCCTCATCGCCCTTCGCCAGATCGGCGTAGACGCGCTGCAGATGGACCTCGAAGCTGTTGTCCACACTGTCGTCTCCACGCCAAGCGACGACGTACTCACGTCCCGAAATGCCCGCGATCGCCGGTGCGAAACCGGAGAAGGCGACATCTCCGCTCGGCCCCATCGTCGACAGGCGGAGGTCGTCGGTACCCTTTTCGGAAGCGGTGGCAAGGTCGAGTCGCTGACCGTACACGTCGAATGCACCCGATCCGTCCGCAGCGTTGCTGCTCCATGAAACGAACGCTTCGCCGACAGACGAATCCATCACAATGGTCGGACGCTCAGCATCAATCGATGCGTCACCATCCGCTCCGGCCGCGCTAATCCTCTGGCCGTCGGTTCCGATGAGCGTGCCATTGCTTTCCAAACGACGAAGGAAGATCTCGTTTTCCCCGGCGACGAGGCCCGTCTGATCGTCGCTCCCGCTCCAAACGATCCAGAACTCATTTGCCGAAGAGTTGAACGCCACGGCCGGGTGCGTAGCGCGCCAGGCGGAATCTCCGCTCGGCCCAGCATCGCTGATCTGCAGAACGGTGGATCCATTCGGTTGGCCCGCAACATTGAGACCGCGGCCATACACTTCCATATCTCCATCTGGATTCGCGTGCCACGTGACAAAGTACGCTCCGGTGTTCGTATCGACGGCCACGGCCGGGGATTGCGCATCCACCGTCGCGTCACCATCCGCGCCGACATTTGTCAGACGCTCCTGCGCACTGATCGACAGATCCGACGCGTTCAATCGGCGTCCAAAAATCTCGAACTCGCCGGCGGTGGCACTCCCTTGCCAGGTGACGAAATAGTCCTCCTCAACGGGGTTGAAGACAACGGTCGGATGGAGAGCGGCGAACGTTTCGTCGCCATCCGTACCCATCGAACTGATCCGGACGGGCGAGCCGATCGGCTGTGCCGTCGTGGCATCGACGCGCAGGCCGTAAATTTCTGTTTCGCCAGGTGCCAACGAACCGGCGTCATCGGTGCCCGCCCAGACGACGACGTATTCCGACGCCGTCGAGTTGTACGCTACCGCCGGGTGGAAGGCGTCATAATTCGCGTCCCCATCCGGGCCCACGTTCGTGATGCGAACGGTACTGGCGCTGACAGCCTTCGGGACCCCGAGTGGGCGTACCCGTGAAGGTGTTGCCTCGGTCGAGGAATTGCGTCCGTTGTTTAGCTCCGTAGGGACGGCTGAGGTCTTGACGCCCGAGGCCCCGGAGGGCTGTGCGTCAGGATTCCGGCCATTATTTAATACGGTTGTCGACGTGCGCTTCTTGGTCGGAGTGGCCGTTGTCCCCGAGCGCCCGTTGTCGAATGGGGGCGGAGTCTCCTGAACCGTCGTTGAAGGGATGACCGCCGAATCGGGGGCATCCGTATCGGGAACAGGCGCCGATTCGGATTGCGCCGCAGCTGAAAATGTCAGCGTAGCGGAGAGTAAAAGAAGAGATAAGAATCTCATAGCGATAGAGGGGCAATAGCGGAAGAGAGCGAGCGGCAGAGATCCTTACTTTGCGTCCCCCTGCGCTTTCACATCCGCATTCTCCCCCATCTGCTGCTCCACGAGACGCTCCAGGCGGGCGATGCGGTCGCTCAGTTCTTGATTCTCCGCTTTCAGCTCCTGCACCTGATTCTCGGTCGAAGCCGCTTCGCTCTCGAGCGATTCCACGCGTTTCAGCAACTCCTGAATGGCGGCCAACGCCACACCGTTCACGTCCAGCGGAGCAAGGTGCTCTTCATCCACACCGAGCCCGAACGCAGCATAAAAGGTCTGAGCCATCGGACCCATGTGGCGGATGCCATCCTCATCAGTACGGTAGTTCCAGGTCTCGACAGGAAGTGATTTCAGCGTCTCCAATACCTCCGCGGTGTTCACCGTCTCCCGGTTTTCCTTGAGGTGCATGCTCGACGCTTCCGTCAGTACGCCCGAGATCGTCAGGTTTCCGTTTTCATCGAGCGCAAGGGCGTCCGTTCCGCTCGACGTATTCTCGACCCGCAAACCGGGGGTGTCCGACTGCAGGTGGAGCGTCGTCGTTGGGCTGGTCGTGCCAATTCCAATGCTGTTATCGGAAACCGTCAGCGACCCGTTGCTCGCGCCGGGATAGATACGAAACGGAATAATTTCTTGGCCAACACTCGCCCCTCCGGTCACGTCTCGGACGAAAAAGTTCGTTTCGTTGCCCGCCACGTCCCACGCATAATTACCGAATCCCTCCGTCCCATCCTGCTCCATCCGGATCCCCGGTGAGTCGCCGTGAAAGAGGTGCAGTTCGATCTGAGGGTCTGCGATACCGACACCAACATACCCTCCACCGCTACCCGAATTGTCGGTGTCGCTAACCACAAGAGCATTATCCTGCGAGGCCGCCTCAATAACAAACGCCTGATAATCGTTCGTCACATCGTCGAATGCGAACAGATTCGCCCCTCCATTTTCTGATTCATTCGCTCTAATCTGCCAGTCATTCGACGGAAAAGAACCAGAGTTGCTCGTGTCCTCAAAGAAGAGCCGGAGGTTGTTCTCCTTCATATAGATCGTCTTGAAGTCGAACGTCTCCGTGGCCTGGCAATCGAAGCCTACACAGAGGCTTCCCTGGATGCTCTCATCCGCCTGAGCGCGAGCATCATTGGGCACCGACAGAATGAAAAGTGCAGCGAGTAATAGGACGGAGATGTATCGACAGGACATATTCGGAGCCCGTTTGGCGAGGAGAGAGACAAGTAATGATAGTAACGATATCATCCAAAAGATGCCCCCGCATGCGCTTTTGGAGTACAGACCAGGTCTTCACGATATCTAAACAATAAAAATAATGCCTCAAGAAGACTCACGACCGGATAGACGATCACGAAAAACGCCGGGCCGCCCCCTTCCGAGCTACCCGGCGCATCGTGCCGTCCATCACAAAAAGATCGGTCCGGTCCTGCGTTATCGGTACGTCGTTTTCGGTGCCTCGCCTTCTCCTTGCCATTTCATTTTTCCAACCACCGGCCACATCTCCTGGATATTGGGCGCCTGCGTGATCGGCTCATCGACCTCCGTGCGCGCCACGTGGTTGACGTAGTTGCTGAAGATTTTTAGTCCGATGAGGACGTTGATCTCGTACAGATCCGTGCGGCTCACGGAGCGACGGTCGAGCGTTTCGATGTCCTCGCGGTCGAGCCACCCACGCTTGTCGAGCAGGATGCGTGTGGCCTGGACGAGAGCGCGGAGTCGCGGCTCCTCCGGCAGCCCACCGCGGTGGATCGCCTCAATGGCGTCGTTCGAAAGCCCCGCCTCCGACCCGAGAAAGGCGTGCGTCCGGGCGCAGTAGTGACAATCGTTGTAGCGAGAAATCGCCAGGATGACGGCTTCGCGCTCATGCGGCGCCAGTTCTCCATCCTCAATCGCGTTCATCGTCGCAATGTAGGTCTCGGCAGCAGCCGGACTGTGCTCGTTGAGGACGCGGATCTGGTTTGGAATGAACGGATACTTTTCTCGGGCCATCTCACGGACCCGTTCTTGATGTTCGGCAAACGATTCTGGCATGACGGTACGGTATCGGCGTATTCGAAAGGAGGCAGGGAGAGCGAGCCGGGCAGCGATCACCCGATGAAGAGCCGCTGGCGACGGATGTCGGCTGGCTTGTCTGGAACGGCAGACAGCTGGGCCTCCGTGGACTTCAACGCATCGTCGACCTCGACGCCGGAGATATGATGGGTGAACGCGGTGAACGCTTTCATTCCAATCAGAGCAAAAATCTCGAAGAGCTTCCCCCGACTCACGCCGCGCGACTGAAACTGTGTCAGCGCCTCCTTATCCAGCCATCCGCGCTGCTCGCAGGATGCACGGCTCGCTTCGACGAGCGCACGGAGCGGGTCTTCCTGTGGCAGCTCACCGCGCAGGAGTCGATCCACGGCCGTTGGTGGCAGACCGGCGTCGAGCGCAAGTCGAGCGTGAACCACCGCATCGTACCGGCTTCCATGATACCGGGCAAGATCAAGCATGATGGCCTGCTGCTCCACGGGGTTCAAAAGCCCACGCATGAGGGCTTCATCGGCGGCCATGTACACCGCGCCGGGCATTCCCGTGTGATCGGATAGAGCAGCGAAAAGGTTGGGGACAACACCGTACGTCTCGCGTGCGCGACGCTCGACCTCGGAAGCAAGAGTTGTAGGCATAATCAATCAGGAGGCAAAATACAGCAGGGGAAACGAGAAGGATCTCGCCGAAACAAGCAACCGAGAGCAACTCGGCCGCAGTACATGCTCCTTCCTCACAAAGCAGCATTTTCGGCTCCATGGACAATAGGCCATGTCGCCGTCGAGATGCATGTCAGAAGGTGTTCACTCTATGCTCACTTTCCCGGCGTAAAGCAATCGTTACACGAACGGACACGTTGGGTTGACCGAATATCCGGGAGTCAAGCAATCATCTCATCTATCGACTGACCCGATGTGACGTTGCATGCGGCTGGTAACGTTCTTGAGAGCGGTTGCCACCAGCGGCGGGAAGGCCAACCGGGGATTTCCAGTGCATTGTTGACCCTCACGCCCTCGCATCGGTCAACAGATCCCGTCGGCAACCGTACGCATCATCGAATCCTCGGTCCTTTGCCCTCAACCCAAAGCGCTCTATGGTCCACATTGATGTTTCGTACGAAGGTCAGCTCCGTTGCCGCGCTACGCATGAGCCCTCCGGTAACCAGCTTCACACCGATGCGCCCGTCGACAATCACGGACGCGGTGAGACGTTTTCTCCGACCGACCTCGTCGCGACCGGACTCGGCACGTGCATCGTGACGATCATGGGGATCTACGCCAACAAGCATGACCTGGACCTCGGCGAAATGACCGTGAGCATCGACAAAGAGATGGACGGCCCGCCCCGGCATATTTCGAAGCTGACCGTCACCGTCGATGTACCCCACGCGTTCGATGAGAAAACCGAACGCGCTCTCCGTAACGCTGCCGAAGGCTGCCCCGTCGCCAAGAGCCTTGGCCCCAACACCGAAATCGATCTCACCATTCGCTTCGGGCAGCCCGTTTCGTAGCGTTAGAACGTTGGGTCGTTGAGGCGTTTGGGATTGTGAATCGTGGATTGTCAATTGTGAATTGGATTGTGTTCAGACATGGTCGCGCTCGGGCATTGAATCACCCTTGCGTTGGACGTTGGTACGTTGGGAACGTGTTTGGCGGATGGATCGCGGAAACGTACGCATGACCGTTCATTTCTATCGGAGGCCTGTCAGTGATCCTTTCGCGATGACGCCGCAGACACCGGTGCGCGAGAACAGCTAATCCTAGTGCTACGAGCGTCGGTAGGACCGACCATCGGGAGGTCCGTACCTTTGGATCGGCGAAGGCGGTCCACCAAACCGGTTCTGGATCGTTCAAGCGTTTCGCGTTGCAGCGCCACCAGCCCAACGCCCAAAAACACATCTATACACCCACACTTCCACACTTTCACACTTTCACACTTTCACACTTCCACACTTCCACACTTCCACACTTCCACACCTAAAGATGTCCCAGACTTTCAGCGACGGATTTCAATACGACCGGTGGGCGGACCGCCAATGGTGTGAGCGATTGCGTGAGCTGCCCTCGCTCCCGAACGCGACCTCGCTGCTCGCCCATCTCGGCGCTACAAAACAGGTCTGGCTCGGACGTCTGCAGGGAGAAGACACCAGCGGCCTTGCCATCTGGCCCGACGACTCGCTCGACGGCGCCGTCGACCGCGTAGAAACAGCCGGAACCGCGATGCAGAAATACGTCGCCGCCCTCACGCCAGCGGATCTCGGCCGCGATGCTCGCTACCAGAACAGCTCCGGCGTCACCTTCGACACCCCCGTGCGCGACATTTTGATGCACGTCCTCACCCACGGCCACTACCACCGCGGGCAAATCGCCCAGCACGTCCGCGCCGCCGGCCACGACCCGGTCTGGACCGACTACATCGCCTTCTCCCGCCAGGAGAAAAAGATTCGTTAGGACGTTAAGCTTTTAGAATTGTGAATCGTTGATTGTGGGTTGGATTCTATTCACGCATAGTCGCGCTGAGCCGTTGAATCGTTGGACGTTAGGACGATGGTACGGTGGCACCCTGTTTGACGGATGGGTCGAGAAAAAGTAAGCGCGATCCTTCATTTCTATTAGCAGGATTGATGGCGGTCCCTTGGCACATACAAAGTAGACGCGGATCCGAGAAATCAACAACGCCTCGTGGTGCGAGCATCCCGAGGACCGACCGCCGGGAAGTCGGTTTCGTTGCACACGCAGCTGTCCGCAAAACAGGCTTTCACACTTTCAGAAGCTGTTTGGCGGATTAGGTAACGCGGCGGATCATGAGTCTAATCATGGCCACTCGGACCATGGCTTCTGACATTTCAGGAAGACGTTCATAGTCTCGAATGAGGCGACGATAGCCGCCAAACC